>CAYSVE010000123.1:0-11331 GCA_964434365.1 uncultured Anaerolineaceae bacterium
GAACATATCGTTGCCGTCGATGGTTTGTAGCAGGCGTACTTCGGGGTCGGTGGCAAGGGTGAAGGTGCGCTCACCAATGTACGGCAGCTGGTTGCAGGCCGGGTCTACCTTGAAGTAGTACGGGTTGCGCGTGAAGGTGAACTGCTCTTCGCCGATGTACGGCGCAGTCGGGATCCACGGCTGAAGCGATGGGCGATTCGGGTCGTTGTACTCGGCTTGTTGGCCGTAGCTGCCCACGCGGCTCACCCACCACTGGCCGTACTCGGTCTCACCGTCGGCGGACATCATCTCGGCGACGGCGTCTGGGTTCAGCTCCACGCTGAACCCGCTGAGGTAGTGCTCGGGGAACTGCGTGATGCGCACGCCGTAGCTTGCGGAGAGGTTCTGCAAGAACAGGCCGTTCGGGCTGGCGAACTGCATTTGAACCGTCAGGTCGTCGATCTTAGTGACGGTCATCGGCTCGCCATCGACGACGAAGTACGGGTAGGGGCCACCCGGGCTGATCTCAGGGTTGGTTTCCACCTGTTCCCACCAGAAGATGATGTCGTCGGCGGTGAAGAGTTCCCCGTCGGACCAGCGGAGGCCCTCGCGCAGGAAGAAGGTGTAGGTGGTGCCGTCTTCGCTTACTTCCCAGCCTTCGGCGATATTCGGAATCACTTCGTCACCGGCAACGTTCCAGCGCACAAGGTTCTCGTAGCCGAACTGGCGGAACTCGGCGAGGCGAACGCCGTCGTACAGGTCGCGGAGTTCACCGCCATATTGGCCGATACCCTCAGCGCCCTCGAGCACGACCGGGTTCACGGGCAGGCGCTCCGCGATCGGCGGGAGTTCGCCGGCCTCGACGGCAGCGACGAGTTCTGGCGCTTCGTTATAGGTCTCGCAAACGCTGTCCTGGGCGATGACGCTGGTCGGCACGATGGCGACGGCCAACAGCACCGCAACGAAGATCAAGCTCAACTTGTTGTGCAGTTTCATTCAGGTAAAACCCTCGTAAATGGCCTAAAAGGTCGATGCCACGACTGCCTCATGTGCAAGGCACAATGAGGTCATTATCAGGCATGTTACTGATGCGAGAATCCGGATTCGGGCAACGGTGCAAATTGTAGCGACCAACTACGGCAGATAGGGTAAAGTCGACTTTAATTTCCGCTTAAGCTTATACAGTTTTGAGGTAAACAATCTGTGTCGTAATGGGCGCACCCCAGCGAGACGAAAAAGCAAACGACCGGCTTATGACCGGTCGTTGGGTAAATTACGGCCTGGGTGTTAGGGCACTACCCGAGGTTAACGCAGGCACTCATGCCGAGCACAAACTCTGCACTCACCCAGCCGTTCAGGCCCAGGTAACGAACCTCCAGCCAGTCGCCAGTGTCGGTTTGTCCGATGACACTCAGGCGTGTGTCTGGCGTTACGCTGGTCAAAATGTCGTCGCTTGTGCTGGGGCCACTGCGAATGTTGAGGTTCGCGGTGGTTGTCACATCACAAACCGGTTCCAGGCCCAGTTCTGGCGCGAAGGTCGGTAACACGTACTCCAATGGCACGCGTGTTGGTGTCGGTGTAGGCATCGGGTTCGTCTCACGGGCTGGTTCGGGGGTCGCCTCCGGCTCTTCTTCGGTTCCACCCGCCGCGAAAGATGGCGTTGCCGCCGATGCCACTTCGAGTTCCACCGGCCCGCTCTCCTGTTCAGCACGCTGGGTCATCCGTGCAGCGATCTGCGCAGCGCGCGTCGGGTCGATGTCTGCGGGTAGTGCATCTTCGGCCAGGTTTGGCAGTTGACCGGTGGCTCGTCCCTCATTCAGGCTATCGAAACCACCGAGTTCAGCCCCAGTAGTTTGCAGATTGTCTGTGGTTTGCCCCCCACCCATGAGACCCAGCGTCGGCCCCACCGCGAAAAGCGAGATCATCAGCAGCCCCGCGACTATCAAGCCCGTCACGCCCATCGACCGATTAAGGTCACGGTGTGGCTGGCGCAGTTCGGTGGCCAGCACGAACCCACTGAGGATGAGCACCGCCAGGCCATTGATGACAACGAACAGCAGTGCTTCGTCGCCAATAAGTGTGAGTGCAGCCAGTGGCCCGGCCAGCGCGATAAGCGCCAGCATAGTACCGAAACCACCCAGGCGGTGCTTTCCGCGTGTGGCCTGGAATACCGCGTTGACGATGAACGGCAACGCGAGGAACGGAAGTAGAGTTATCATATCGATGTTCATGGGCGAGTCGCCTCCTTGTTGATTATTCGTATCGCAATGCGTCGATTGGTTTCATGCGGGCGGCACGTTGTGCCGGGTAAATGCCGAAGAAGATGCCGATACCGGCGGAAATTCCTAGCGCCAGGATGATACTCGCCGGGTTGATGGATACCAGTAGCGAGGCGACGAACGCGCTCACCACCTCTGCTATCCCGTAAGCAAACACAATACCGATGATGCCGCCTACCACGGTAATGACGATCGCCTCGACGAGGAACTGTACGATGATGTCGGTGCGTTGTGCACCAACTGCCTTTCGCAGGCCGATTTCCCGTGTGCGCTCGGTAACGGTCACCAGCATGATGTTCATCACGCCGATGCCACCCACAAGCAGGCTAATCCCAGCGATGACACCCAGGAAAATCGTCAGTAGGCCGATAATCGTCGTGAGTGATTCCACGAGGTCTGCCTGGTTCAACACCCGAAAGTTGTCTTCATCGTCGTCGGCCAGGTCGCGGGTGGCGCGTAACGCTGTGCGAACCTGCTCAAATGCGGCGTCGACGGCGTCGCTATCCACAGCCCTTATTGTGAAGAAATGGATGGTCCGGTCGCCGCTGTTGTTGCGGCTTTGCCCGCCTACCAGGCGCGTTTGTGCGGTAGTGTAAGGCACCAGAACGATGTCGTTGCCAGAAAGTGGGCCGCCATCTTCGCCTTCTTCCAACACGCCGATAACCTGAAAACTGGCATTACCCAGGCGAATCGTCTCGCCGACGGGTAAGTCGACTTCGGCATATAGCCGCTCGGCAACTTCTTGGCCGATTAGCGCGACGCGGGCATTCGCCTCGACTTCCTCGTCGGTGAACATACGACCAATCTCGACGCCGCGTGTTTGGATTTCGGTGTAGACCGGGGTGACGCCGCTTACTTCCACGTCCATGTCACGGCCTGCATACACTGCGGTTTGGTTGCTGTTGACCTGCGGCATGACGTACAACACGTCGGGCGTGTAGATGCCGTTCGTCAGGGCGAGGTACTCTTCCTCGGTGAAGGGGTCGTTGCCGCCACCCGCGAAGACGAACATGAGGTTGGTGCCGATGTCGGTGAACTCGCCGACGACGAAGCGCTCGAAGGCCTGCCCGACAGACAGCAGAATCACCACTGCCGACACGCCGATGATGATGCCAAGCATCGTCAGCACCGAGCGTAGGCGGTTGCTTTGCAGGCCGATCATGGCGATGCGGATGTTCTCGAAAATCATGTTGCTCTCCTACTCTGCACGCAGTGCATCGATGGGTCGCATCACCGCCGCGCGGTTCGCCGGGTACGCCCCAAAGAACACGCCGATGAAGCTGCTCACACCTACGGCCAGCGCAATCGCATCGGTGGATAGCTCCAATACGAGGTCTGGCAAAAAGCCAGCGGCGATTTCGATGACCGCCCAACCGGCGAATACGCCCACCACGCCCCCTGCAATCGAGAGCAGCACGCTTTCCACCAAAAACTGGCTGAGGATGTCCATCCGTTGCGCGCCGACCGCCTTGCGCAGGCCGATCTCGCGTGTGCGCTCGCTCACACTCACCAGCATGATGTTCATGATGCCGATGCCACCCACCAGCAAGCTGATCCCCGCAATCAGGCCGAGGAAGATCGTCAAAATGCCGGTGATTTCGTCCAGCGAGTCGCCAACACTACCCGCATCGGCCACATCGAAGTCCTCATCGCCCTCGAATTCGATTTCGTGCGCTTCGGTAAGGTACGTGGTGATTTCCTGCTCGGCAAGCAGAACATCCTCGGCACTGGTGGCACGCACCTGTATCCGCGAGAGGCCATAGGTGCCACCACGTACGCGGGCGTTATCCAAGCGGGTTTGGGCGACACTCAGTGGTACATACACGACCTCGTTCGGGTCCTGGAAGCCCTGCGCTGACTGTTCTTCCATCACACCGATGACCTCGAAGGCCAGCCCGTTGAAATCGACCGAAAGGCCGATCGGATCGACCCCGAAGCCGAACAACTCTTCGACGACACTTGTGCCAAGGACGATCACGCGTTCGTCGCCGGCGACTTGCTCGTCGGTGAAGAATGCCCCTTGCCCCACGGCCCAGTTATTGAGGCTTGGGTAGTTCGCGGTGACGCCATTGGCATTCAGTGTCAGGCTTTCGCCGTTGGCGCTCACATCGCCCCGAACGTTGTACTGCATCAACACATCGGCGACGTGGGGAGCCACCAGCGCATTGCCGATGGCCTCAGCCTCTTCGTTCGTCAAGGGCGCGACGTAGTCGCGGGTGTCTGTCTGCGGGTCCCGCGAGGTGATCGTGAGAATATCGGCACCCAGGTCATCGAACTGCGATGCGATGTACACTTCGACGCCTCGTCCAAGGCTCACCAGCGCGATGACTGCCGCCACCCCGATAACGATGCCAAGCGTCGTCAGCAGGGCGCGAGTGCGGTTCGTCAGCAGGCTCGTAATCGCGATTCTGAAGCTCTCGACCATCAGTTGTACTCCGCCGCATCGCCGCCATAGTAGGTTTCCTGGAAGATTGCTTCCAGTTCTTCGGCTTCCGATGGGCGCTCCGCCTCGCCTGCAACCAGGGGCCGTGCAATTTCCTGGTCGGCGACAACCTCGCCATCGCGCAACATGATGAGCCGCTTGGTGTGGCGCGCGGGCCAGCTATCGTGTGTCACGAACACGATCGTGATGCCCTGCTCCTCGTTGAGCTTTTGTAGGATGCCCATCACCTCGGTGCCGCTTTTGCTATCGAGGTTGCCGGTTGCCTCGTCCGCGAGGATCATCGATGGCTCGTTGACCAGCGCGCGGGCGATCGCCACGCGCTGCTGCTGGCCACCCGAGAGTTCCGTCGGCAGGTGGTCCATGCGCCGTTCCAGGCCGACCATCGCAAGCGCGTCTTTGGCAAGTCGGGTGCGGTCACTCGCGCCGCTGTAGATGAGTGGCAGTTCCACCTGGCGCAGGGCCGTCGTCCGCTTGAGCAAGTTGTAGCTCTGGAAGACGAAGCCGATCTTCTTGTTGCGCACCCTGGCGAGTTGCGCATCGCTGAGTTCGCTCACATCCTCACCGTCGATGATGTACTGCCCGGTGGTGGGGCTATCGAGCGCGCCGAGGATGTTCATCAGGGTGGATTTGCCCGACCCCGACGGCCCCATGATGGCGACGAACTCACCGGGTTTGATCGTTAGCGAAATGCCTTTGAGCACTGTCAGGGACATGTCGCCCATCTGGTACGTTTTCGTCACATCGCGCACATCGACGATGGTGCGCTCAGTCGGCGGAATCAGTTCAGACGTGGGGCGCTGCTTTTGCCGGAACATTAGTTGCCGCCTCCACGATTACCACCGCCGCCACCGCCGCCGGGGCCGCCGCCAGACCCCGCTACCTGTAGTGCGAAGCTGGTTGCATCGAAGTTGTTGCCGCCACCGCTTTGCAGCAACACGATGGTTTGGCCCGGTTGCAACCCGGCTGTGATCTGGCTTTCGGTGTTGTTGCGCAGGCCAACTGTCACCGGGCGCGCTTGCAAATTGCCCTCCTCGTTGATGATGGTGACCGTCGTTTGGCCGCTATCTTCGTCGGTGCGGATGTAGCCATTCGGCACGACAATCGTGCCCTGCACTTCGGCGATCACGATGTCTGCGGTGATGCTCATGCCGGTGCGCAGGCGCGCTTCCGTCGGGTCGAGGATAACTTCGACAGCGTAGGTTACGACGGTCTCGCTCAGGTCTGGTGTTTCATCGATGTGAGTAACCACGCCGGTAATCACCTCGTCTTGTATCGCATCGACTTCGATTTCCACCCGTTGACCGACCGCGACATCGGTGATTTCCGTCTCGTCGATTTCGAGCGTGACGCGGTAACCGCTATCGTCGATCAAGATGATTGGCGCAGACCCATTGCCGATGCTGTCGGTCGTGGTGTTGTTGCTGTTGGTCGGATACTCGCCAGGGGTGAGGTTCTCCTGTGCGACCACCCCACTAAACGGCGCGACGAGCGTCATTTCTTCGAGTCGCGTGGTGAGGCGTTCCACTTCGAGTTCGGCATCGCGCACATCGATTTCGGCGCGTACCAGCGTCGTCTCATCTGGCCCGTCTATGAGGTCATCCAGGGCAATTTGGGCGCGTAGTAGGCTTTCCTCCGCATTGGCAATGGAACTTACACTGGGACCGTCGGTGAGTGTCCGCTGAAGGTCGACTTCGGCGATCGTGACACCGAGGTTCGCATTGTCGAGGCCCGCCTGCCGCTCGATTTGCGAGGCTTGCGCGTCGTTACCCTGGAACTCCAGGCCCACATCTTCGACCATATCTCGGTTAAGCTGGCGCTGATACAGGCTGTTGAGAGCCTGCTCCACTTCTAGCTGCGCGATGGCGATATCTGCACTGCTGGCTCCACTACGTTGTGCGTCTTCGAGGCTCAGCAGCGCCGTTTCGATGTCGGCCTGCGCGATGCGAATATCGATTTCGCGCGGGGGCGCAGTTAGTTCTGCCAGCGTGTTCTGCGCCTCGCGCAGTGCGATTTCTGCTCGGCGCAGGTTGCTTTCCTGGTCGGCAGCATCGAGTGTCGCGAGTACAGCGCCCGCCTCGACAGCATCACCGTTTTCGACCAGCACTTCGTCGACCGGCGCGGTCTGCTGGAAGCTGAGGTCTACCCGTTGTAGCGGCTCGATGCTGCCCGATGAACTGAGCGTAATGGCGAGGTCGCCCGTTACAACGGTGTATTCGTTGAGTGCCTGGGCGTTGCCCTGCGCCGAGACTTGCGGTGCGACCTGCTCGCGTGGGAAGACGAACAGGTAGCCCGCAACCGCCGTAGCGATGAGCACCACAATGCGTGCTCCGTTCCGTGCGATGCCGCGCGGGATGTAGCGACTCACCAGCCACCACAACACCCCCACGCCGATAACGCCTGCGATCATGAGAACAATCGTTGCCATGTTAGAGTCCTCCCAGTGCAATCAGTTCGCCGGGTTGCAAACCCGCGAGAATTTCCGTGTTGGTTTGGCCTTGCAGCCCCACTGTGACTGTGCGCGTTTCGGTGGTGGCCGTGGCCGGGTTATAAACCTGTACCTGCCCCTGGTCGCCGCGCACACCCAGCAGATAAGCGTTCGGCACCACAACCACATCGGCCCGCTCATCGAGCACCACAAATGCCTCGGCAGTCATGCCTTCGCGCACGCGCGCATCGTTTACGTCCAGGTCGAAGCGCACGTCGTAGCTCACAACGCCACTTTCCTCGGTGCCCAGCAGCGCGATTTCCGCGACGACGGCGGGGAACTGCACATCCGGCAGTGCATCAAGCTTGATGAAGGCACGCATCCCCTCGGTAATGAAGTTGATGTCGTTTTCGTCGATTTGTGCGGAGAGTTGCAGAGGATCGCGGTTGACGATTGTTGCGACGTTGCTGCCGCCGTTCACAGGTTCGCCGACTTCCATAGCCAGGCTGCCGATTTCACCGGAGATGCTGGCAAACAGCCGGGTGCGGCTGTCGTCGCGCTCGACATCGTAGAGGTCGGCGTAGACACGCTCGATATTGATCTCAGCGGCTTCGAGTTCGTACTCTGTCGGGCCGACGAACAACGCCTCGTAGTTGAGTTCGGCCTCGCGTACACGTGCGATGGATAGTGCGGTGTTGCTACCGCTGCTTTGTGTGTTGGCAAGGTTCAGCCGTGCGACTTCTGTATCGAACGACGCAGCGCCGATTTCGGCCTCGACGAGCGCGATTTCGTTTTCATCGCCACTGCGCCAGGGGCGCGCTTCGATGAGCGCGTTATACTCATTTAGGGCTTGTGCGTAGCGAAGCTCAGCCGATTCGATCTGCTCGGGATCGACCGAGGTTAGGGCGGCAGTGTACGAGGCGCGTGCGCTATCGACATTCGCTTGCGCCAGCGCAATCTCATCCTCGGTCGGTGGTTCGATGAGGTCCACGAGCGCGAGTTCTGCCCGGTCGAGCGCAAGCAGCGCTTGCTCGTGCTCGATTTCGTTGATGTCGTTGTCAAGTTCCGCGAGCAGGTCGCCCGCTTCTACCAGATCACCGACTTCCACATAGATCGCTTCGACCTGTCCGCCAGTCCTGAAACCGACGCTCACACTTTCGAAGGCTGCCATCGTGCCCAAACCACTCACAACCTGCTGAACATCACCCGTTGTGACGGTATGTGTTTGTAAGCTTGCAAACTGCTGTGCAGCGGCTCTTGCCTCGGCGTTGGCTTGCTGGCTTTGCCAGTAGCCCAACCCCACCGGGACACCCACTGCGAGCAGCAGCAGCCCGATCATCAAACGCCTTACAGTCATGTTTTCTCCTGCTTACCGTTTACCATTTGCAGGTAGTATGCAAAGCGGTTGTAAAAGCAATTGTGGGGAAATATGGGGACTTTGTGGGGTTTGCTGTCCCCATATTTTGCTTACAATTTGGGCATATAATGGCGCAGGATCATCGAATTGAGCGTAAATGATGGAAACGACAGATAACACGATTCTCGTCGTTGACGACGAAAAAGAGACAGTGCGCCTTCTGCGAGCATACCTCGAAGGGGCAGGGTATCGCGTGTTCTATGCCTACGAAGGGGAGCAGGCGCTCCACATCCTACGCACCGAACGGCCAGGCCTCGTGCTGCTAGACCTTATGCTGCCGGATCGCGACGGTTGGAGCATCACGAAGATCATTCGTGCCGATAGCGCCCTGCGTGCAACACCGATCATCATGTTGACGGCGCGCGTGGAGGACACCGACAAAATCCTGGGTTTGGAACTCGGCGCAGATGACTACGTGACGAAGCCCTTCAACCCGCGTGAGGTACTTGCGCGCGTTCGTGCGGTGTTGCGCCGTAACAGCGAAGACACCGAACCAACCGAGCGGGTCGTTCATTACCGCGACCTGCGGCTAGACCCTCATTTGCGTGAAGTGTCCATCCGTGGCGATGTCGTCGACCTAACGCCGATCGAGTATCAACTACTGCGCACCTTGATGACCAGCGTCGGCCATGTGTTCACCCGTACCGAACTCATCGAGCGCGCGCTCGACGACGATTACGCCAGCCTTGAGCGTTCGTTGGATACGCATGTGAAGAACCTGCGCAAAAAACTGGAGGAGGACACCCGCAACCCGGAGTACATCCTCACGGTGTATGGGGTGGGGTACCGGTTGGGGCGGCGCGAGAGCCAATGAATAAGCTCTGGGTTCACCTTGCGCTGACGTTTAGTGCGGTGGTTGTGGCAGGCATTGCGCTGCTTATGCTCATTGGCCAGCTTTCGCTTGCGTTTGCTGCCCCGACGTTCACCGCAGAACTAGCGGAGCCTGATCGACTGGTGGGGCAATTGCTTGCAGACTACCAACGCGATAATTCGTGGGCCGCAGCCGCGTCCATTATTCGCGCCGCCGAAGGTAATGCACGATCCGCCCCTACCGTCTTTGCGGCGTTTACGCTGCGCGATGTCGACGGCACACTGATCTATGCGTCGCGCCTGCGCAATGATAACCATGTCATTCTTCCAATGGGCGAAATTCCCCTGGAGGTAGACGGTGGTGTCATCGGCACCCTGGAAATTGGCAGTGTGGAGCGCGATCGGCCAAGTTTCTTGCAACGGCTAACACCGGGGCCGAGTCCGCCTCAAGCGTTTTTCACGGTGATCGCTTTCGTTGCGGGGGTCGTTGGGATATCGGCTGGTGTGCTCGTCAGTCGTATGCTAACCGCACCGCTGGAAGGGTTGGCAGAGGCTGCACGCGCACTGAGCAGCGATAGCAAGGCTCGTGCGGCACTAGGCGGCACCGATGAAGTCCGTGAGGTGGCGCAGGCTTTCAACGATATGGCCGAGGAAATCGAAGAAGTGGCGGCATTGCGACGGCAGTTGGTGGCCGATGTCGCCCACGAGCTACGCACACCGTTGAACACCATGCAAGGTAACCTGTATGCCATCCTCGATGATGTATACCCGCTCACCAAAGAGGAAATTGCCGGGCTGTACGAGCAGACGCGCTCGCTCGCCCGCATCGTCGATGACCTGCGCGAGGTTGCAAACGCCGAAGCGGGTAAGCTCTCGTTACACAAGGTTCGGCTTGAAGTCTCTGCCTTGTTGCGCGATGCTGTCGAACCCTTCCGCGAGACTGCTGAGGGGAAAGGGGTACGCGTCAGCCTCGATGCGCAGGCCGATGCTTTCATCGCGGCAGACCGAGACCGCATGTTACAGGTGTTGCGTAATTTGCTCTCGAATGCGTTACGGCACACGCCCGCCGATGGGAAGATAGCCGTGAAAGCTTGCACAGATGAGCAACAAGTTGTGCTTACGATAACCGACACCGGCGAGGGTATTGCACCGCAACACTTGCCGCGTATCTTCGAGCGCTTTTATCGTGCCGATGTCGCGCGCAGCCGTGCGACAGGAGGGACAGGCATCGGTCTGTCCATCGTCAAGGCGATTGTCGAAGCCCACGAGGGTAGCGTGTCGGTCGCGAGTGAGGTCGATACAGGGACGACGTTTACGATCCGCCTGCCGCTTTTGATCCCTACGACCGAGGATGTACCCGTCGTAAACGCCTAAGGGCTATCCACCCATCAGGAAATCTTCTTGCAGGGCGTTTACTGTACGGGGGTTCGGCACACTGCTAAAATTGATGGGTCAACTTTGCAGTGAGTACACGAAAACATGGCAAGAAAGCCCGTGGTTGCCCTCGTAGGGCGGCCCAATGTTGGAAAAAGCACCCTGTTCAACCGGCTTGTCGGCGAGCGGATGGCCGTTACCCACGAAATCCCCGGCACCACCCGAGACCGCATCCAATCGGTTTCCGATTGGAATGGTGTGACGTTTACCGTCGTCGATACGGGGGGTATCGAAGTCTATGAGCCGAAGGGTAGCCGCGATGTCTCGCCTTTGGCCGAGGGCAGCGCGGACTTCGTACCGCAAATTCGGTCGCAGGCGCTCATCGCTGTGCAGGATGCCGATGTCGTGGTGATGATGACCGACAGCACGCACGGTGTCACGGCGGCGGATGAGGAAATCGCGGAAATTTTGCGGCGCACACACAAGCCCGTGCTGGTCGCTGCCAACAAAGCCGATGATCTCAAGCACACCGATGCCGCATTCGAATTCTATGGCCTGGGCCTCGGTGAGGTATTCGCCGTGAGCGCGATACACGGCCTCGGCG
>CAYSVE010000124.1:0-11304 GCA_964434365.1 uncultured Anaerolineaceae bacterium
GACTTCAAAAGCGTTTTTCTCCCCTTCTCCCGAACGCTACGCTGGGAGAAGGGGAGAAAACCACTTTTTGAAGTCCCTCTCTTAGCCGCATAGTGGTGGTTGGGAGAGAGGGATTTAGGGTGAGGGCTATATTCGCCAACAAGATCGTTAACTGGAATGACCCCACCCCAATGAGCGTCATAGGATGGGGTTTTGGTTGCAGGTGCGCGCCGTATGGTTTATGCGATCGACTTTAATACGCGCACCTCGTCGAGTTATGCCTCTAGGCGTCGCTGTCGGTGAGCGAAATGGCGCCGAACACGTCCAGCAAAAGCAGGGGCGTATCGGCAAGCCAGGCTTCGGCCAACACGCCATCGTCGAAGCGCGCAACACCATAAACCGTAAACGGTTCAGCCTCGCCCGGCATGCCCACTATTGACCCCATCCCATTGGGTATGACGCACGAAATCGCTGGTGACCGCCGTCTCCAGCAGGTTTACGTCACCTTCGCGCCAAGCATCGACATAGGCCTCCCAGGCCATCATATGCTCGGCAGGGGTGAATTCTTCCTCGGTCAATGCTGTCGCGCCGAACACTTCAAGCAGCAGTAGTGGGGTATTGGCGAGCCAGGCCTCTGCCAACATGCCATCGTCGAAGCGCGCAACGCCATAGATCGTCGTAGATTCGTTTGCCTCAGGCATGAGCATGTCGCTGGCCATCCACATATAGTCATCATGCACCATTGCTTCTTTCACAGGTAAAAATGTGACACCGCCGCCGGTTGCCTCGTGGAACCCGAGAATGGCCGTTGCAACTTCGTCACGTCCCGCGTTGATTCCTTCCCATTGCGAGTGACGCACGAAATCGTTGGTGATGGCCGCGTCTAGCAGGCTTACGTCCCCCGTCCGCCAGGCATCAAGATAGGCCTCCCAGGCTATCAAGTAATCGGCAAGGGTGGACGCCTCCTGCGCTGTCACCTTCGGCAACATCACGGAGAGTGACAGAACTAAAAGGAGCGCAACTGCCATCGTAAACCTGTATCTCATGATGTTTTCTCTCCTCTCTTTTGCAGGGTATACAGCAAGGAGGTGGTGACCGTTTCTTACATCGTGGAGTAAGGGTGGCAGAGGGGAAAGTGACAAAAATCACGAGCAATAGGTGATATTCGGCAGAGGTGATGGCACGAGAAGGATGCCGCACCATGTGACGCTAAGACGCAATTGTTGCAAAATTACTCATGATAAGCAACGTAAATTTCGCAATGTATCGCAATAATTATTACCTTGCGAGCAGTTCACGGCGCAGGCGATCGAGCATTTGCAGCGTCAGGAACTCGCGCATGGTGTGGCCCCATTGGGTTTGCTCACCGTTGAAATTGATGTAACGCTCCCAGTGCTGCGAGAGATGATAGCCGTCTTCCTGCACACCGTATTCGGGCATTTCCCACGTCGCGCTGCGCAGGTCGATGAGCGGGATCTGCTCGGTGTTGGCTTTGTTACGCAGGTACGCATTGAACTGGTCGGCCTGCGAGCCGTAGAAGCCTGGCCGGTTCGGGAATGTGGTGAGAATCGGAATCGTACCGTTATTGATGGTGGTCGAAATGAGGCTGTCCATCGAGGTTTGATACTGGTTGAAATCGTAAATCTGGATGTCTACGGAGCCGATCATAATGACTGCGACGCTGGGCCGTGTGAGGCGTAATTCGCACGCCAGCGGCGACTCGTTGGGCTGGCATCGATCGCTATCGGCCCAGATCGGCGACATCACTGCGGCGGCGTTGAACGACTGCTGAGCAGCCAAGCTGCTGGCCGCAAATGAGTTCCGTGGCGCGGAGAAAAATGTGATCGTATCCTGCAAAAATGTGTAGGGGCCGAGGTCGTAATTGCCGTTGCTGAGGGATACGCCGAATTGCTGATCGACGGTGATGCTGTCGCCCACTTTGCTGAACACATTGCGCTGGTTCCCGCGCGCTTGCCCGGCCCGGAATATCTCGTGGACGCGGGCGCTGACGGGCGAAATATGCGCCTCGCTGGGGTACGACACAGGCGATGTATCGCCGGGGTTTACGGGCGCATTGCTGACGACACTGTCGTTGCCAGGATTCACGGGTGCAGGCACATTCACGACGACGGGCGGCGGGGTCGCTGTGGGCTGCCACGTGATGGGCACGTTCGCGAATTCGCCGTCGGCGTTCCGCCTCACGTCCTGCGCCCGCACCCAACCCTGGGTGGCCGTTTCGCTGACGACTTCGAACCAGATGAGATCGGCGGTGCGCCCGATGAGGTCGAGTTGGCCGCCATATGGGACGACTTCGAGCTGTGCGAGGTTGATACCTGGCCCGCTATAGAGCAGCGCGCCCCGCTGAGCAGACACGGTTAAATCGCCGGTCGGTGTGGCTGTCGCGGTGGACGTGATCGTCGCGGTGACGGTACGGGTGGCGGTGGTTGTGGGTGTGGTGCTTGGCGTGAAGGTGACGGTTGCGGTCGATGTGATGGTGGGCGTATCGGTGGGTGTCCAACTTGGTGGCAACGCCGAACGCGAGCGTTCGGTGACCTGCAACGCACTTCCCTGGCTGGCAATTCGCACCGTTGCCGAGGGCAACACGGCGAGGGTTGGCAGTACAACGGGTTGTGTTTGGCACGCGCCAAGCAGTGCAGCACACATCACCAAAAATAACGTTCGCATGGTTGCCTCCCGTACCTGTTCACCACCTCAAGTTTAACATGTGTGGGCGGGCTTCACCCGACGGGCATATGACGCTTGACCCGCGCTATGTGGTTTCCCAAATATCCCCACTCGGCAAAAAGTTTGGATTCTGTAGCAACTATAAATTTGGGATAAAATTTATCCCAACCCGACTCCCCTGCTTCCGAGTTGCGTCCATGGGAAGGATAGGGTATGCTACTACCGTTCAAGGACAGTCTTACTATGGTCAAAGGTCTCACCATGCAGCCATCTGAGTTTGCTCAGCGAGTAAACCAACTTACGAACCATCAGTGGAAGCTCCTCGAAGTCTTGATCGGCGCAAGCGGGGAGTGGGTCAACCGCCGCCATATCGCGGACCACATCGGCAAGCGCCGGTTGATCCCGTATGACATAGCCTGCCTGCAAACGCTGGAATCTCACGAGCTTATCAACGTACAGCGTGTACACGATGACACGCCCATTGGCTATCAAGTCGTCTACCGGGCGAGTGACAAAACCGTCAGCGCGCTCGCGCAACTCCAGACGATACGCACCCAAAATGGCAGTTCTTAGTTTTGTTTGAAGACCAACGATGAAGATCATTACTTTGCTCAACGAGAAGGGCGGGGTCGGCAAAACGACACTCGCCACACACATTGCCGCCGGGTTGGCGATACGCGGCCTCCGCGTGATATTGGCAGACGCCGACGCGCAGGGTCTCGCGACAGTGAGCATGGGCCTCGCGAAAGAGCCGGGCCTGTACAACTTGCTCGTGCGCGACGCGCCGTTCAAAGATGTGCTGCGCATCGTGCCGCCGGAGTGGTACCAGGTGCCCGACCACCCGAGCGAGGGGCGGCTGTACGTGGTGCCCTCGAACACCGAAACCCGCAGCATCGCCACCCAAATTTCCGACGCGTTCACAGTGCTCAATCGCTTCCGCGAGCTAGAAGATGCCATCGATGTGGTGATTTTCGACACGTCGCCGACGCCATCGCTGCTGCACGGCTCGATCTACCTGGCGACGGATGCGATTTTGTACCCCACCAAGTGCGAGTACCTCAGCTTCGATGGCCTCGTGGAGAGCCTCACCCACCGGGAACGTGTGGAGCCTGCACGCGCAAAATGGGGGCTTAGCAAGGTCGATGTGATGGGCATCGTGCCGATGATGTACCGGGGCAGCACCGTCCTCCACCAGGAAAACCTGACGCAGCTTCGCGAGCAGTTCGGGGGCTTGGTGTGGCCAGAGATTGCCATGCGGACTATCTGGGCGGAGGCGTCGAACCTGCGCCAATTGCTGTACTCGTTTGCACCCAGTTCATCCTCCGCGCAAGAGTGCTGGGATCTCGTGGAGCGCGTCGAAAGGTATTTGACCAATGAGCACGAGCAAGAAGCGACAAAACCTTCGTAAATCCAACCCACTATCGCGTTCCAGCGGCTCACCGCTGGAACAAGTTTCGGGCACGATTTTCGAGGGCAATGGTGGCGACTTGCCAGATGACCTGCTCGGTCCTATCGATCGTCAGACGGTCAAACAAGTTGACATCGACAAAATTTACCCAGATCGCACCCAGCCACGGCGGGCTGTGCCCACGGCGGTACGTGATGCCTGGGACGGCACCCCTCGCACGGTCACAAAGTTATTCGACGCGTGGGGTGCGCGCATCGAGGAGGACAGCAAGCGGACATTCGACCTACGGTTGCGCTTGAGCCTCGATGAGCGCAACGCAGACACCGAAACTGATGATCCACTCGTAAAGCAGCAAATCGCGGCGCTAGGCGGCTCTGAGGACGATACAGACCTACCTGAGCACACACCCGGCCCTGTCGAGGCGGCACTGATGCGCATCGTGGACCTTGCAGTGAGCATCAACACTGAAGGGTTAGCGAATGCCATCACGGTTGCGAACGATAATGGCCGTTATATGCTGGAAACCGGCGAGCGTCGATGGCTGGCGTTTCATCTGCTGCGGCGCGTGTACGGCGACGACAAGTGGAACCGCATACCGGCGCGCGTCGTCGACCGTGTGAGCGTGTGGCGGCAGGCTGCCGAAAATAACACCCGTGCCGACCTCAACGCGGTGAGCCGGGCGCGTCAGTTCGCGGTGCTGATGATGGACCTGTACAGACGCGAGAAGAATCACGAATTCCAGGTGTACGATGCGTTCGAAACAGACCAGGAGTATTACCAGCAAGCCGCTGACCTCGACATGCCATACGGCAAAGGCGAACTTGTGCTCAACGCGATGGGCGTGACCAACCGCTCTGCGATTAGCCGAGCGCGCAAGTTGCTGAAAGGCCACCCGTTCCTGTGGCAGGAGGGCGACGACCACAACCTGTCGATCAACGATTTGGTGCGGTTGTGCGACCTCGACGAGCCGATTGCCCGGGAAGAACTCGACAAATTGTTGCACGGTGCAACATTTCGCAGTGCACCGGTGGCCCCACCGCGCGCGAAAAAGTCGAACTCGGCGTCGCTAAGCGTGGAGCCGGGAACCCCGAAACACTTCAGCCAGGTGCTTCGCCAGGTGCGCAAAGCGCAAACCGGCGATCGTAGCCAGGTGATCGCGGCGCAACACTATTTGGGCGAGCTTCGCAAATGGATCGAGCAACAAGAGCGTGAGATCGAGCAGATTGTTGAGGACAAAGAGAGCTAGCCAACGCTGAAATGTTGCACGGTGCAACATTTCGGCCCGGTGGCTGTCTCGATACGTCAACGCCCCTGAGATCGCATATAAGCCACGACGAAGCCCGCAGGGCTGTTCACCCCACTCCGACGCTCCAAAACGCCAAGCGCGGCGCTTAGCGCGTTTGCGCCATATTTTCGTAGCAGGTCTACGACTGTGTTCCGGTCGAGGGCGTTATCTGGGTTGATGCGGGTCGTCAACTCGACGGCTTTGCCGACCAACACCTCATCGACTTGCTGACCAGCAACCCCACGCTCCAACGCTCGAATCACATATCCTGCCGGGTTACGAATCGACTCGCTGGCCCGTTGCAAATCCTGTAGCACACCCATCACGGCGTCAACGCCGTGTGTCGTCACGAGGTCGCGGCAGCGATCCCAGCTAAGCGCACTCGCTGGGTTCATCTGCCTCACAGTGAGAAATAAGTCCTCGGCGAGCGACTCGTCGCCACGACCGAAACGGGCGTCGAGCATTTGCACGAGCAACCCCGCCGAATTGACCACATCTTTACGCGCCACGATTTCATTGGCGACGGATTGAACCGCGAAGGCCCCATAGGCTGCGGTTAGTTCGCGTGCTCGGTCGCGCGCAAGGCCTGGAATCGCCTCGTAGACGGCCTGAGCCGTCGTCGCTTGCGTAGGGCTGAGTTCGGCTGAAATGTTGCATCGTGCAACATTTGGCGGTGCTTCGGTGGTCGAATTGTTGCATCGTGCAACATTTGGCGGTGCTTCGGCGGTCGAATTGTTGCATCGTGCAACATTTGGAACGTGTGGCAGGTACTCATTGGCACCCTGAACGCAGTACGTCAGGCGCTTACGCTTTGCGAGCAACCGCTGTGCAATGGGGCGTCGGGCAGGGTACCGCTTGCCGTTTTCGTCGCTGAGGAAGGCACCCGGTGGCGTGAAATCGACGGTGGGCGGTATCACCTGCTTCATGTTGGACCAGTACACCGGTTGCTGCGTGTACGTCGGAAGAACGATTGTCACCGAGCGGTAGCGTGCCATGGTGCGGATACTCACGCCGAGGCGCGCAGCCAGCCAACCACGGAAGTATTGGCCGGGTCGGCGGCGAATGAGTTCGCGGTGTACCGCCTGCCGGTATGCCCTCGCAGAGCCGAGGTCTTCGGGGTCGAGGGTATCACCAGGTGTGATTTCCACGTTGAGGCGTGCGCACAGCGTCGCCGGGTCTGGCAGTGTGTAGAGGGTCGCTGGGCGTCCACGTTTATTTTTGGGTGGTTTTGTCACGCCTATCTCAAAAGCATTGAGATATGACTGCTCACAGTCAGTATCAGAGGCAGGGGTTGCAGGTGAAAAAACGGCCTCGCCATCGGGCAACAACGCCTTGAGTGCCTTGCGCACAGACCACTCACCGATGCCTGCCGCTAGACCCTTGGCCAGCGCTACCGAGCGTGTGAATGTTTTCCCCGTGTGCCAACCGATTGCGTATAACGTTTCCAGCAAACGCAGCGTCGCGGTTTGTTTGAGTTTGAGCAGCGCCTCGCGCAGTGATGTAGGCAAATTTGTGCGATGGGCCTTCCTGCGTTCTCTGGCTGGTCGGCTGAAGGCACTCGCGATCGTTTTGAGTGCCTCTCTGCGGCGTTTTTCGGGGGTCTCTGGTGTGTGGGTGTCGATTGCGGGTTCCTGTGCGTGTACGGCAATGAGCGGCGTTAGCACGTCGGTGTTTCCGCCACGGTCACGTACCCAACATGCGGTTTCAAACAGGGCACGGTTTCGGCTGCCAAGCTGGCGGATTCGCGCGCGATAGAAACCGACGACGGTGGGTACGGTGAGTTGTAGTTCGGGAAGTTGGGAACTAATTGACCGGGAAACCACGGCGGGATGCATTGATGCCTCACGCAATTTCTGAGGTGTGCTGCCGACGGAATCTAGAAAGGCTTCGATCTGCGCAAGGTCTTCGGAGCTGAGGGTACGTAGCGCGGTATCGCGTTCGACCTGCCACTGATAGTCGCCAACCTGCGTCGGTGGCGCGATGACGTAGCGACCCTCGTATTGCCAGTCGACACCGGGCGCGCTGCGGCTACGGGTTCGGAGTCCGGGCGGCACTCGGAAATAAAAGTGTGGCAATCCACGCCGCCCCGACCGCACAACACGCGTCTGCGCTAAATTCGGGAAAGCAGTTTGGAAGGCCATAGCGAGTTCGGCATCGTCGAAATCGAGCACTGCAAGCGCCGAGACGCGCCCGCATACAATCGCGAGGCCGCCGAATTGTTGCACAAGGAACCAGTTTGTGATCTGTTGAAGGGTGGGTGGGTCGCGTTGAAACCGCGCCCAAGAGACGGCAGAAGCCTTAAAATTGGCCGAATTTGCCTCACCTTGTACCGGAATCACCGAAAAACCCCAATTTCGGTACATTTTTGCTGAATTGTATAGCTTTTTAGCGAAAACCATGCAAAAAACCCCTTTTTTGGGGGTTTTGGGTTGCTATGGCTGCGCCGGTGGGCTAAAATATCGATAGGTTGTGAAGTCTCAATGACTCCATGTCCCCAGATTAGCGTCGGGCATCAGCGACGAGAGAGCAGCAACCGAAAAACCCCTTAGCCCACGTCCCTCGTCGGCAGCGAGAACGCGGGCTTCTTTAATTACTATGACCTACAACGTTTGTTTTATCAAACTTTCGGCAGTAAGTTCGACACGTTGACCGACTGGTCAGAATATTACATTGTCCATTACGGATAAACAGATTGGTGGTGGGGACTTGAGTTCCGCAAAAAGTTGTGATACGTTGATTCTGACACTATCAGAATCAACACACAGTTTTGGTTCGGGGTGTGCTGCCAGGCACACCCTTGTCTTTTATATCTGCGAAGGTCTCCGGCAAAAGTCCCGGCCACGCTTTGTCTGTTAACAACACATTATAAGTGTACGCAAAATCTCACCGAAATGCAACCGATTCATTCGGTATTCGTTAAAACGAATATTCTGGGGTGCAGGCCGCTTAACGTGACCCTGTGGACCGCCCTCACGGTCCAAACTGGTGTTACCTGGATCGCGCGCTCCATCAACCGTACCTCATGCGTAATCGCGATCAGGTCGCCGTAGCACACCCGGGCAATCTCCGACAGCGCCGTCGGGTAAAGCCGCTCGTTTTCCTCGTGGCTGCCGCTAAGCTGGCCGAACGGTAAATCGGCAAAGACGATGTTGTAGGTGTTTTCGTCGACCGGCAAATCTGTGATATCCCACTTTTCAACCGTTGCATGTGTTGCATCGATACCAGCTGCTTCGATGTTCGCCTTGGCGGCAGCGCGCGCATCCTCGCTGGTATCGCACCCCGTGACCACCACCGCCGGGCCTTGCAACAACCGTTCGATCATCAACGTGCCAGAACCGCACATCGCATTGAAGACGCGGTCATCGGGGTCGGGTTCACTCAGGTGGACCATGGCCTGCGCAACGGCGGCGTTGAGCGCGCCGGGGTAATTTTCGACGCGCCAGGGGCGGGTCGCGCTTGGCCGTGGCGAAAGCCGCACGAGGGTTTCCCAGCCGATGCGGGCACGGCGCACGCGCACGAACAAGTCGCCCGCCGTTTCATCGAGGGTGAGGCGTGTCGCCGAGGCAATTTCACTTTTGAGGCGTTGCATCACGCTGCTGTCGGACCCGGCGGCGCTAAGGCGCACCGTCTTATACACACCGCCGAGGGCCATCGCGATTTGCATCTGCTCGGTTAAACGCGCGAAGTGTTGATGCCCCAGCAGGGCCTTCGGGCGTGGGACATCGTAGTGGTATACGCTATAAGCTGCGATGATCGTGCGTAGGGCGAGGAGTCCACCCAGGTTGCCCTCGTACTGGAAGCGAAGTGCCCCCGGTTTAATGCGAGGATCGTTTAGAACGCGACCCGGATAGCGCGCAAGCAATTCCTCGCGCGCTACGAATTCCAGGCCTTCGGGGACTTCGAGTTCGATATCACTTGCCACTGGAACCGTCTTTCAGCCACACAAACTGATACGGCTCTAGCACGACTTCGGCACCGATGTAAAACGGCTCGTTGTGTGCGAGGTCGAGCGGCTTTGCGGGGATGGTCCACTGGGATGCAAGCGTCTGCCGGCGCACATGCTGCGGATACTCGGAGAAGTTGAAGAGGCAGAGCACTGTCTCGCCACGGATGAAGGCCAGCACATGCATGTTGCCCGAGTAGAACCAGCGTGTTTCGGTTTTACCGAAAACTGGATTGCTCTTGCGTACTGTGATGAGCCGCTGCACTGTTTGGAAAACCCGACCGGCAGGATGCGATTCGTCGCTGCGCTTTTTCGCACGGTTCCAATCGAAGGCGGGGCGGTGTGCCCACCGTGAATCGGCGGCGCGGCCTGGGATGTCGCGGTAGCTGTAGTCGTTGAGCGTGGCGATTTCGTCACCCAGGTAGATGAGCGGAATACCGCCCGCCGCCATAATGATGCCGAACATCATTTCGATGCGGCGCAGTGCATTCTCGATGAGTGTGTCATCATCGCGTTCGAGCGCCTGTTCCAGCCCGGCAAGCGACGCAAGCGTGCCGCTGATGCGCATATCGCCGGTAGCGGCGTTGTAGCCGAAGGGGAGGCCCTTCGCGAAGCTACCCTCGAAGCTGCCCGTGTAAAACGCGTTGAGGAATTGGCGGTGGTCGTAGCCGTTGACACCGAACCGAATGGCATCTTCGTCGGCAAAACTCCAGCCGATGTCATCGTGCACGCGCAGGTAATTCACCCACACGCTATCGGGCGGGAGGTCGTAGCGATGGCTCATCGCGTAGCTGAGCACTTCGATCTTCCGGGTTGCGAGGCTGTCCCAGATCATCGCCATGAGGGTGGGGTTATAGGAAATCGGTGCTTCCTCCCAGCCGATGTAGCTGGCAACCTCGTCGGGATGGACGATGGCCTCGCTCTTGAAGATCATCGCCGGGGCAACCACCTCGATGAGGGCGTTCAATGCCTGGATGACCATATGCGCCTCCGGTAGGCCCTCGGAAATGGTGCCCATCTGCTTCCAGACGAAGGCAACCGCATCGAGGCGGAGCACATCGACGCCGACGTTGGCGAGGAACAACATTTCGCCCATCATCGCGGTGAGCACCTCGGGGTTTTCGTAATTCAAATCCCACTGAAAGTGCCAGAATGTCGTCCACACCCAGCGACCCAAGGCAGGCACATATGTGAAATTCCCTGGCGACTGTTCGGGGAAAATCTCGCGCAAGGTTCTTTCATATTGGTCGGGCAGGGTGCGGTCGGGGAAGGTGCGGTAGAAGTTGAGGTAACGCTCATCACCTTCGCGCGCGAGTAGCGCCCAGGTATGCTCATCGGATGTGTGGTTGAAAATAAAATCCAGCACCAGGCTGATGCCTTCCGCACGCAAGTCGGCGGCGAGGGCGCGTAAGTCGTCCATCGTGCCGAGGGCGGGGTTCACGTCGCGGTAGCTGCTGACGGCGTATCCCCCGTCGCTGTTTTCGAGGGGTGCTTTGAACAGTGGCATCAGGTGTAGATAGGTGATACCCAATTCCTTGAAGTACGCGATATTCTTACGCACACCCGAGAGGTCACCCGCGAAAAGGTCGACGTAGATAACTGCACCAACCATCTGCTCGCTCTGGAACCAGGTGCGGTCGGCCTCGCGCACACGGTCGAGGGTACGCAATTCGGCGGGACGTACGCAGTACATTTCGGCGGCGAGATTCAGCGTTTCTTCGAGGTGATAGAAAAAATCGTAGTGTTGGCCGTAAAGCTGGTACATCAGCTTGAACAGGCGCGGAAACTTTTTGCTCAGCCGCTCGACGAACACTGCTCGCTCATCATCGGGGATGTTGAGACGGGGCAACAACCGCGTGAGGGTGAGTTCTGCTTGTTTTTTGAGCCAGTCGTTGTGTTCCATCAGCGCTCCACGGTTAGGTAACCAAAACGAAACAATTTGACCATATCAGAGGCGGGGTGGCAACGGGTGGACCTTCCAAAATTGGTGAAAAAACCTATGAT
>CAYSVE010000125.1:0-4905 GCA_964434365.1 uncultured Anaerolineaceae bacterium
TGGTGCGGGTGGGGTCTTTACCCGCAGTCGACGGCAAGTACCCGGCCAAAAACGCCGTGCAGGTGCCGGGCGGCTTTATCGCGAATGCGACCTGTGCGGCGGGTAAGCTCGGGTTGCAGACGGGCTACATCGGCTGGATAGGCGATGACGATGGCGGCGATATGTTGCAAAACGACTTCTTCCAGCATCGGGTTAACGCCGAGGGGCTGGACCGCATCGCAGGGACGCAAACACCGTTTAACGTCATTATGGTCGATGACGCGGGCGCGCGGATTATTCTGCTGCCGCCCTCGGAACTGTACAACCACTCGATGTCGCCGGTGCAGGAGACAGTCGCTGCCCGTGCGCGAATCCTATACACGTATCCCCGCAGTATCGAGTGGTGCCGACAATTGGCGGGCATCGTCCGCGAGCACGGGGGCGAACTCGCGCTCGATGTCGAGAGTTACATCGACCTCAGCGGCGAATTGCTGGATGTGGTGCTGGAATGCAGCGATGTGTTGTTCGTCGCGCAGGATAATCTGCGGCAGTTGGGGCGGGGCGTCAGCGATTTACCGGGGCCGAAGTGGGTCATCAGCACCGCCGGGGCCGATGGTGCTTACGGCTACGACGCCACGCACGATAAGCTCATCCACGAACCCGCGCGGCAGGTGACGGTGGTCGATAGCACGGGCGCGGGCGATGCCTTCCATGCGGCGCTGTTGGCCGCGCGTAGCTGGCAAAAACCGCTGGACGAAGCGATGGCGTTCGCATCGGTAGCCGCGTCGATCGTGATTCAGCAGGATGGTGCGCGCGGTGGCCTACCGACCAAAGATGAGGTGGAGGCCGCTCGGTGAAGCTGGTGGCCTTCGGCGTTATCCTGGACGACATCGTGTTCCCCGATGGCCGTACGAGTATGGGCGTGCTTGGCGGTGGCGGCCCGCAGACGGCCTGGGGCGCGGCGGCGGCGCTCGGTGGGGGCGCGGAAGTCGGGTTGGTGAGCGGTGTGGGCCGCGACGAAATCGATCTCGGGCCGATGGTCAGCGCCGGGGTAAACCTCGATGGCCTGCGCTACAACGACCTACCGACGATCCGTGGCTGGGAAGTGCTGGAGTTCGACGGCAAGCGGCGGCACCTGTGGCGGATGGAGATGAGCGCGCTGCCGGTTCAGCTAGAGCGCGGCTGGGATGTGCTGCCAAACAGCTACCGTGCCGCAGCGTGGTTTCACTGGGGTATTCACCCCGGCGAAGCCGACCAGGACATCGCGTGGGCGACGAAACTCCGGGCCGAAGGCCGCAAAGTAAGCATGGAGCCGTTTCGGCCACCGCCCAAACCGCTCGACGATGCCGAACTACGGCGAACACTCGCACCGCTGACCGTCTTCTCGCCGAATTTATACGAGGCTGCCGCCATGCTCGGCACCGATGAGCGGGATGCCATTGTGCGGCGTTTTGGCGAACTCGGCTTGCCTGTGCTGTCCTTGCGCCGCGATGCGCACGGAGCCGACCTCTACGACTTCCGCGCGGGCGAGGCGGTTCATGTCGATGCGCTGCCGACAACCGTGGTGGACCCGTTGGGCGCGGGAAACGCCTTCTGCGGGGCGTTGGCGGCGCGCCTCGATGACGGCATCGCCGAAGCCGCAGCGCACGCGGTGACAGCCGCCTCGTACCTGGTGGAGCAGGTTGGAATCCCACCGAATTTGCCGACAGACTACGCCGACCGGCTCGCGTCGGCCCGGGCCGTTGCGCAATCGATACCTATCCCCTGACCTGTTGAATAAACTTACGCGGAGACTTCGCCATGAACGACCTTTCTCACCTTTCACCGATGCACCAACAGGTCCACACGTTGCCGGGCCTCGTCCGCGACATCGCGGAGCCGTTCGCCGAGTCGGCGCGCGCCACATTCGATGCGGCGCTGGCGACGTCTGTGCAACAAATCGTGCTCACGGGCTGCGGCGATAGCTTCCACGCGCCCACGGGTGCCGAACTGGCCTTCAACCAGTTGGCTGGCGTGCCGACGCGGGCGCTTTCTGCGATGACGTACAGCCACTACAATGTCGGCTTTATGCCGAAGACTGGCCCCCACACCAACCTCACAATTGCCGTGTCGGTGTCGGGGGTGGTGAGCCGCACCATCGAAGCGCTGAAGCTCGCGCGCCAGGCGGGGGCGATCGGTGTCGCGCTGACGGGCAAGCCGAATGCGGCGCTCGCGCAAAATGCCGATCGCGTTTTCCAGACGACCGTGCCGCCACTGCCCGACGAAATGCAGGGTATGATCGTGCCCGGTGTGCGCTCGTATGCGGCGTCGCAGGTGGCGCTGTACAACGCGGCTATTCGCCTCGGCGAACTGCGCGACAACCTCACTGCCGAACTTGCCGATGCCCTGCGTGCCGAACTGCTTTCCCTCGCCGATGTGATCGAAGCGACCATCGAGGCGTGCGCGCCCGTCGCCAAACAAGTCGCCGCCGATTGGGCCGATGTGAAGGAGTAGATTTTCGTGGGGACGGGGCCGTCGTACGGGGTGGCGATGTTCAGCGCGGCGAAGGTGCTCGAAGCCAGCGGCGACCCGGCGATGGCCCAGGAAACCGAGGAGTGGGCGCACATCCAGTATTTTAGTGCCCAGCCAAATACCCCGACGGTGTTCATCAGCGCGGCGGACTTCGACGCGGTGCGGATGGCCGAGTGCGTGGCGGCGGCGAAGCTGCTCGGTCGGCGGACGGCGGTCGTGGTGCCGCAAAGCGCCCGCGCCGAGGATATCATCAAGGATGCCGATGTGGTGTTGCCCGTGAAAGGCGAGGTGCGCGAGGCGTTCTGGCCGTTGGTGGCGAGCATCCCCGGCGAACTCATCGCCGCCGAGCGGGCCGAGGCCATCGGTGCGAAGTACTTCCAGGACTTCAAAGGCGGGCGCGAGAGCGATGGCGTGTCGCGGCCCAGCCGCATCTACGATAGCGCGATGCTGGACGAGGTTCGGAGCTAGGGTTCAGTTATTAGTCGTATTGGCGAACCATCCGATCGCATCGGCGAGGTGTAGGGGGTAGACCATGCCTAACCCACTGAAGGTAAAAGTGTAATGGTAACGTATTTTTCGATAGGTGGCCTGTTCATCGATGACATCGTGTTCCCCGACGGGCGCACGACGATGAACGTGCTCGGCGGTGGGTGCATCCATGCAGCGGCAGCTATCGCCCTATGGGATGAACGCGCCGGCCTCGCCACCATCATTGGCAACAACCTCGACCCGGGCATCCGCGCGCGGCTGGAACGCGACTTCGACACGACCGGTCTCATCACCGTACCGTACCCGCAGGCGCGCGCCTGGCAGTTGTTCGAGTGGGACGGCAAGCGCACCGAACTGTGGCGCGTCGATACTATGGACCCGTTCCTACACGACCCGCAGCCGGAAAATGTCTCCCCGGCGTATGACGACGCGCGCGGGGTTTTTCTGCTGCGCGATACAACCGGCATCGAGGCGTGGCGAGCGCGGTATCCGAAGGCTGTGCTCTTCTGGGAGCCGACGCAGCACTACATGCTGCCAGAAAACACCGACGGCTACCGAGCGGCGCTGCCCGTGCCCGACATCGTCTCGCCGAATTTGCTCGAAGCGCGCCTCATCTACGGTGACCTCGAACCCGATGCGCTCATCGATACGATGCTGAGCGACGGCGCGAAGGTCGTCGCGCTGCGGATGGGCGAGGACGGCTCGCTCGTCGCCAATTCGACGGCGCGCGTGCGCGTCCCTGCGGTGGACGTGCCAGAAATCGTCGATGTGACCGGCGCGGGGAACACCTACTGCGGCGGCTTTCTGCACGGGTACGTCAGCAGTGGCGGCAACTTGCGCACGGCGGGCTACTTCGGCGCGGTGGCGGCCTCGTTTGCCCTGGAGCGCATCGGCGTCATCGACCCCACCGAGATCGACCGGAGCGTACGCGACGCGCGGTTGGCCGCGTTGGTGAATGCCGGGTCATAGTAGGCGAGGCTCACTTCGTCTCGCCTGCGCCCCTACCGATCGATCGTCATTGCCAACCGCCGAGCCGTCACCGCGAAGATTTGCGCGGCCTCCACCAACCCGTCGATTTCCACGTATTCATCCACCGCATGGAAGTTGTCGCCCGCCGGGCCGAAGCCGCACACCGTGGGGATGCCGCGCTCGATGAGCAGATACCCCTCGTTGGCTGGCCCCGCCACGACGCGTTCGGGCGTGTGGCCGGTTAAGTCCTCGGTTGCGCTCGCCAGCACCGTAAATATCGGTGCGTCCGGGTCGCTGAGGGCGGCGGGTAGTTGCGCGGTGACACTCATCTCGAACCGTGCGCCGGGCACAGCATCGACGACGCCGTCGATGCACTCGTGCAGCGTCACCTGCACGTCGTCGAAGTCGAATTCTGGTGTGGTGCGCACATCGATGAGTGCTTCGCAGCGGTCCGGCACGATGTTTATTGCGGTGCCGCCGCTTATCACCGTGCCGGGTGTGATGACGGTGCGGAAGCGGTCGAAGTAGGGTTGCGACGAATAGGGCGTTTCCACGGCTTCGAGCGCGAGAATCAGCCGAGCCATTGCCGTCACGGCGTTCACGCCGTCGGTGCGGTTTTGCCAGCCTGGGTTGCCAGTGTGGTTCGCTTTGCCGTGGCACACGATTCGGTAGCGCACCAGGCCCCGGTGCCCGAGGTGAATTCGATTGCCGGAGTAGGCGTAGATGGCCCCCATGCCGTGCAGCAGGCCGTTGGCGTCCAACCATTTGATGCCGAGTGTGCCGGTGGCGCCGCTTTCTTCATCGGGCACGCCGACGAAGGTTGCGCGGCCTTTCGCGAGCGCGCCCGGCACTTCGTTTAGCGCCCGCAACGCAAACAAGGCCGATGTCATCCCGCCTTTGGTATCGACGGCGCCGCGTCCGTAGAGGATGCCGTCCGAGATGTCGCCCGAGAACGGG
>CAYSVE010000125.1:4915-11293 GCA_964434365.1 uncultured Anaerolineaceae bacterium
CACGGCGCCGCGTCCTTAGATGCGCCCCGCTTCTTCGTCGACATGGCCCGAAAACGCCGGGTGCGTCCAGTGTTGCATATCACCGGAGGGGACGGTGTCGGTATGGCCGACGAGCAATAGCCCGGTGGGGCCACCGGGGGCGGTGCTGGCAACGATGTTGGGGCGTTTCGGGTTTTCGCCGACGATTTGTGTGTGCAGGCCGAATTGCTGCGCTGCCCTATCGAGGGCTTCGGCCATACGGCGCTCATCGTGCACGCCGTTGACGGATGGTGTTTGTAGCAGCTTGCTACACAGCGAGATCATCTCGTCGCGCCACCCGTCGATAGCGTCGATGAGTTGCTGTTCGATATGATCCATGGGGCTATTCGGCGGCCTGGGGCGCATCTTTTTCGATGCCATCTGGCCCGAAGCCGAGCGGTAACAACTCGCGCAGGGTGATGTCGTGGTAAATCATGCCGTCGAAGTCGGCGATGATGACCCGCAAATCTGGCGCAAATTCGTAGAGCATCTGGCGGCAGTGGCCGCAGGGTGCGCCCCCATTGCGCGTGGCGACGGCCAATGCCTCGAATTTGCGATGCCCCTCGCTCACGGCCTTAACGAGCGCGGTGCGTTCGCCGCAGATGCACGCCGGGTAGGCCGAGTTTTCCACGTTGCAGCCTGTAAAAACGGTGCCATCGGGCGTGCGGAGCGCGGCCCCTACCGCATAGTTCGAGTACGGGACGTAGGCGTGTTCGCGCGCCTGGATGGCGGCTTGCACAAGGGCTTCGATGTCACCCATAGCGGGGTCTCCATGCGTCGGTTGGCCCCCTAGTATGCTGGGAATATTTCGTTTGCGCAACGATCCCCTCACCACCTATACTCTACGGCACGCAACGGAGACGGAAATATGCTACTGCTTCACAATGCGGGTGTCGTCACGATGAACGACGCCCGTCATGTTTACGAAGATGGGGCGATACTCATCGATGCCGACCGTATCGTGGCGGTGGGCCACAGCGAAGATTTGCTCGTCGCGCACCCTGCCGCGCAACGCGTCGATTTGCGCGGACGCTGGATTCTGCCGGGCTTCATCAACACGCACGTGCACACCTCGCAGCAGTTGGGCCGTGGCCTCGCCGACGACGTGCCGCTGCTGGTGTGGCTCCGCGAGCGCACCTGGCCCTACGAGAGCAACCTCACCCCACACGATAGCTACGTGAGTTCGCTGTTGGTGGGCCTGGAACTCATCCGCAGCGGCGTGACGTGCTTCGGGGAGAGCGGCGGGCAGCATGTCGATGGCATGGGCCGCGCCATGACCGAACTCGGCCTGCGGGCGGCGCTCAGCCGTAGCACGATGGACGAAACCGAGGGCCTCCCCGCCGTGTGGAACGACACCACCGACGAAGCGCTCGATAAGCAGGCGGCACTGTTCGCAAAGTGGCACGGCGCCGCGAACGGACGCATTCGGTATTGGTTCAGCCTGCGGACGATTTTCAACAATAGTGATGCGCTCATCACGCGTACGCACAACCTCGCCGACCAGTACAAAACCGGCGTGATGATGCACATCGCCGAAATTCGTGAAGAAAACGATTACGCCACCGCAACGCGCGGCGCAGCAACAGTCACGCATTTGCATAACATCGGTGCCCTGCGCCCCAATTTGCTCGCTGCCCACTGTGTGTGGATGACCGACGACGAAATCGGCTACTTCGCCGATAACGACGTGAAGGTGAGCCACAACCCCGCCGCCGCGATGCGTGTGCTCGGCTTTGCGCGCATCCCCGAAATGCTCGACGCCGGGTTGACCGTCTCCCTCGGGACGGACGGCGCACCATGTAACAACCGCATGACCATCGTCGACGAAATGTGGCTGACCTCGCTTATCCACAAGGGGCGCTTGTTGGACCCCACCACCATGCCCGCCGAAACTGTGCTACAGATGGTCACACGTGGGGGGGCACGCGCGCTGCTGTGGGAAGATGAAATCGGCAGTTTGGAGGCCGGTAAAAAGGCCGACCTCGTAGTGGTGAACCCCAACACGGCGAACATGCTGCCGCTCCACGACCCCATCGCCAACCTCGTAAGCGCGATGCAAGCCCACAACATCGAAAGCACGATGGCCGACGGCCAATGGTTGATGCGCGACGGCGTCGTGCAGGTCGTCGATGAGGCGGCGGTTTTGGACGAGGCGCGCCGGTGTGCGGCGAAAATTTACGCTCGGGCCGGGTTAGATGTTCCTAATCGGTTTTCCTGGGTTGTAAAATAGTGTTAAGATTGAATTGAAAAGCCTTGGGAGGCTAAATATGGCCGAAGGCAACGTCTTGGTAGTAGACGATAACGAGATGAACCGCGACATGCTCAGCAGGCGGCTTAGGCGACAGGGGCACACCGTGGACCTCGCCGGGGACGGCGAAGAGGCGCTCGCCAAAATGCGCGAGGCAACCTATCAACTGGTACTGCTCGATGTGATGATGCCGGGGCTCAACGGCTACGAAACGCTGGAGGCGATTAAGGCCGACCCCGCGCTGCGGCAAACCCCGGTGATTATGATCTCTGCGGTGGATGACCTGGAAAGCGTGGTGAAGTGCATCGAAATGGGTGCCGAGGACTACCTGTTCAAGCCATTTAACCCGGTGCTGCTAAAGGCACGCGTCAACGCCTCGATCAACCGGGCAGGGCGTGTCGACCTCGCCGCGCTGCGCGAGGCAGTCGGTGGCGTCATCGCGGCGGCGGAACAGCTACCGCCCGACCACGCGGTGCAGCAGGCCACCGAGCGCTTACGCCGCCTCATCGAAGACGAGGACTAAACGACAAAATGGACCAACAACTGATCGATGTTTTGTGGGTGGTGTTTAGTGCCGGGCTGGTGTTTTTGATGCAGGCCGGTTTTTTGTGCCTGGAGACGGGCCTCACACGCAGCAAGAACAACATCAACGTGGCCGTGAAAAACCTGATGGACTTCGGCCTTACGACGTTGATCTTCTGGGTGTTTGGGTTCGCGTTGATGTTCGGGCGCAGTATGCTGGGCGGGCTTATCGGCAGCAGTGACTTTGCGCCTGGTTTCGTGCCCACCATCGACGGCGTGCAGTTGCTGGCGTTTTTGTTGTTCCAGGTGATGTTTTGTGGCACAGCGGTCACCATCCTCTCGGGTGCCATTGCCGAACGCCTGCGCTTCGGTAGTTATATCATCATCGCGGCGCTCATTAGCGGGTTCGTCTATCCGATCTTCGGGCACTGGGCCTGGAACGGGGTTCAACCGGGGGCGACGACCGAGGGCTGGCTGTACGCCCTCGGCTTTGTCGACTTCGCCGGGTCGACGGTGGTGCACAGCGTGGGCGGTTGGTCGTCACTCGCCATCCTGTTGATAATCGGCGCGCGCGAGGGGCGCTTCCCCGCCGATGGCCCGTCCCGGCGAATTCCTGGCGCGAACCTGCCGCTTTCGGCGTTGGGTGTGATGCTGCTGTGGTTCGGGTGGTTCGGGTTCAACGGAGGCAGCACGCTGGCATTCAACCTTGAGGTGGTGCGCATCATCACCAACACGGTGATTGCCGGGTCCACCGGGTTGATGGCCGCGATGATCGTGAGTTACTTTCAGAATGGCCGCGTGGAATTCACAGCCGTGGTGAACGGCCCGCTGGCGGGCCTCGTGGCGGTGACGGCGAACTCGCACGCGATCAATACCCTCTCTGCGGCGATCATCGGCTTTGTGGGCGGCATGGCGATGGTGCTCGTCACGCGCCTGCTGGACGACCTGCGCATCGACGACGCCGTCGGCGCGATTCCGGTGCACCTGGGCGCAGGGATTTGGGGCACGCTCGCCGTGGGCATCTTCGCATCACCGGCCTTGCTTGGCGTAGATGTCGAGAGCTTCCAGCGGTGGAACCAGGTGTTAATTCAGGCGCTTGGGGTTATCGTGTGCGGCGTGTGGACGTTCGGCGTGACGTACCTCGTGATGAAGATTATCGACACGATTTCGCCGCTGCGTGTGAGTGGTGAGGACGAGTACCTTGGCCTTAACATCAGCGAGCACGGTGCGACCACCGACCTGCTAGACCTCTTCCACGTGATGGACGAACAATCGAAAACCGGCGACCTCAGCCTGCGCGCCCCCGTCGAACCGTTCACCGAAGTGGGGCAAATCGCGGGCCGGTATAACAGCCTCATGGCCGCGCTGGAAGTCGCCGTGGAGCGCACCGATGCTATCGTGCGCACGGCGATGGACGCCATCGTCACGTTTTCGACAAACGCGCTCGACATCGACAGCCTGAACCCCGCCGCCGAAATGATTTTCGGCTACAGGTCGCCGCAGCTTTCCGGGCAGTCCGTCGGGCGGCTGCTCAGCCTGCCGAATGGTGATCTGCAAAGCACGATGGCCGACCTTGCTGCGTCCGATACGTATCGCGAGATGACGGGGGTGCGCGCGGACGGCACTCAGTTCCCGATGGAAGTGTTGGTCACCGAAGCGAACACCAACAGCGCGGGCTTTTACACGGGCACCTTCCGCGATATTACCGACCGAAAGATCGCCGAGGAGGCGCTGCGCAGGCGCAATGCGTACCTCAGTAACTTGCACGAGACCTCGCTCGCGCTGATGAACCGCCTCGATATCGACGATTTGCTCGAAGGCATCGTCTCGCGAGCCGCCGAAATGGCCGGGACGCAGCACGGGTACTTCTACGTCATCGACCACGAGCTGAAGGAACTGGAACTGCGCGTGGGTGTGGGCCGCTTCAAAGACTTCATCGGTACGCGCTTGAGCTACGGCGAGGGCGTTGCGGGCACCATCTGGCGGACGGGTGAGGCGGTGCTGTTGCACAACTACAGCGAGTGGCTGGGCAAGGCCGGTGTCTACGATGATGCTGGCTTTGGTAGTGTCGTTGGTGTGCCCCTGCGGCGTGGCTCGACGATGGTGGGCGTGTTGGGCATCACACAGGCCGAGAGCAGCGAAACCTTCACCGAAGAAGATGCCGATTTGTTGGCGCGCTTCGCCGAACTCGCGGCTATCGCGATGGACAACGCGCAGTTGTATACCAACGCTCAGGTGGAAATCGGTGAGCGCAAGCGTACCGAACTCGCCTTGCAGGAGGCGAAGGAGGCTGCCGAGGCGGCGAACAGAGCGAAGAGCGCCTTCCTCGCGAATATGAGCCACGAACTTCGCACTCCGTTGAACGCCATCATCGGCTACAGCGAGATGCTGCAAGAGGATGCCGAAGACTTCGGCTACGATGACTTCGTGCCCGACCTGACGAAAATCCGCAGCGCGGGCAACCACCTGCTCGACCTCATCAACAACATCCTCGACCTCTCGAAGATCGAGGCCGGGAAGATGGAATTGTACCTCGAAGAGATCGACATCCGCGAGATGTTAGAGGTTGTCGGTGCGACCGTGCGGCCATTGGTGGAGAAGAACCACAACCAGTTCGTGCTGGAAATCCCCGCAGATGCTGGCACCCTCTACGCCGACCTCACGAAGGTCCGGCAGGTGTTGTTCAACCTGCTCAGCAACGCAGCCAAGTTCACCAAGGGCGGCACCATCACCGTGAGTGTGGCCCGCAAACAAACTGCCGATGAGGATTGGGTGGAATTCCAGGTGCGCGATACGGGCATCGGCATGGACGAGGCGCAACTGGCCGAGGTCTTCAAGGAGTTCACGCAGGCCGATGCGTCGACGACGCGCGAGTATGGCGGCACGGGCCTCGGTTTGGCAATTTGCTACCGTTTCGCCGAACTCATGGGCGGCGACCTTACCGTCGCCAGCGACGTCGGCGAGGGGTCGGTGTTCACGGTGTTGTTGCCCGCCGTCGTGCAATCGGAGCGGGCGCTGTTCGATACGTCGGCAGGCATCGAAGTGCGTCACGCGGACAAAGCACGCCAGATCGTCGCCGAGAACAATGGTGGTAGCGGCCTCGTGCTCGTCATCGACGATGACCCTGCTGCACGAGAAATCGTGGTGCGGCACTTCATCAAGGAGCAGTTCAACGTGCGGGTGGCATCGACTGGTGAAGAGGGGTTGCGCCTCGCCGAGCAGTTGGTGCCCGATGTCATCACCCTCGATGTGATGATGCCCGGTATGGATGGCTGGAGCGTGCTCACACAGCTCAAGAACACGCCGAAGCTCGCGCGCATCCCGGTCATCATGTTGACGATGACCGACAATAAGAACATGGGCTTCGCGCTCGGCGCTGCCGAGTACCTCGCCAAGCCTATCGACCGCTCCAAGCTGTTGGAGACGGTGAAGCAGCTCATCGCCGAAAGCCAAGACGATGGCCCGGTGCTCATCGTCGAGGATGACGACGACACGCGCGACGTGTTCAAGCGCACCCTCGAGGCGGGCGGGGTGGCAACGATACAGGCGGAAAATGGGCTGGTCGCGCTGAATCTGTTGTCGGTTCAAAC
>CAYSVE010000126.1:0-11254 GCA_964434365.1 uncultured Anaerolineaceae bacterium
GTGGCTGCTGTTCTTTGTGTTGTTGCGCCCTAGTAGTCTGTCGAGGAATCCCACCATGCAGCCCCTTTAACTCCCACCGAACAAACGCGCGAGCCGTTGGAAAAAGCTACTCTGCTCATCCAATGGCATAAACGGTACCTGTTCGCCAGCAAGCCGCCGCGCAATATTGCGGAAGGCAACCCCTGCGCGCGAACTCTCGTTGAGGGTGACCGGGATGCCACTATTCGAGGCGGGAACGACTGCCGGGTCTTCTGGCACGATGCCGATGATCTTGATCGCGAGAATGTCTGTAATGTCATCTGCGGACATCATTTCGCCACGGCGCACACGGTCTGCCTGGATGCGATTGATAATCAACTGTCCCGGTCCTTTCTGCTCAGCTTCCAACAGGCCAATGATGCGGTCAGCATCGCGCACGGCACTTACCTCCGGATTCGTGACGATCAGCACCTCGTCTGCCGGGGCTACCGCATTGCGATAACCGCGCTCGATGCCTGCGGGTGAGTCGATAACGATAAAGTCCTGCGAGGGGCGCAGTTCATCGACGATACGAATCATATCACTGGGGCTAACCGCGTTTTTGTCTCGGGTTTGGGCCGCCGGGATGAGGTAGAGGTCTGGGAATTGCTTGTGCTTGATCATCGCCTGGCGTAGCTTGCAGCGCCCTTCCACCACGTCCACAAGGTCGTACACGATGCGGTTTTCCAGGCCCATCACCACATCCAGGTTACGTAGGCCGATGTCTGCATCCATCACGACGACTTTGTAGCCCATGCGTGCAAGTGCTACCCCCAGGTTAGCCGTTGTGGTGGTTTTGCCCACCCCTCCCTTACCGGAGGAAATCGTAACAACTTTGGCCCCCATGCTATCCCCTCGCTCTCATCTCTTCGGACTCACCTCGGCTAGCGCCATGCCTCCACGACAATACCACCGTTGCGCACGACCGCCACTTCAGGTTTCGGTTTACGGCGCTTGTCATCGGGCGAGACGACAATGTGCCCGGCGATACGCAACTGTGTGGGGGTCATGTCGAGCGCACACACGACCGCATTCTCGTCACCGCCTGCGCCAGCATGAACTGTCCCCCGCAACCGTCCCCATATTACAACATCCCCCTGGGCGACGATTTGTGCGCCCGGGTTTACATCGCCAAACACCACCACATGACCGTCGCTATGGATGGAACGTCCGCTGCGCAACGTCCGTTTGATCATCACACCAGGGGTGGTCTGCTCTTCAGGGTTGCGGCTGGGTTCTGTGGTATCTTCACGCCCGGGCACGGCCATCGGCACGTTCGTTTTCAGGTCTAGGGCATGGGCCTCATCGATTGTCGTATCGCTGGGCGTCTCCACGGCCCATAGCTCCTGGTCACGGCGCTCCTGCAGGGCCTTGAGGGTGGTGAGTTCGTGCTTCGGCACGGGGCGGCTGCCAAGGTCGACCGTGATTTTCGCCCCAGCGAAGAAGCTACTTCGCGCGTCGATGCGTTGGGCAAGTTCGTTTGTTACCCGCAACCACTCCTCGGTTTGGCTTAGTTCTACCAACAATCCGTTCTTTATGCCCTTGATGGCAACAATATCTTCGTTCATGGCGCACCCAATTTCTAGATACCCTAAATATACGCATCTTCGCCTATTGTGCCATCAATATACGTGCTAGCAGAACCAGTGGTAGCAGCGTAAATGCGGCGGGGGCCAGCCACCGCGAGGCCGGTTGCGACGTCTTTTGCAGCCATTGCCCGAGGGCATACACCGCATACGTTGTCCAGAAGACCTGCACCATCAGCATGGGCAACAGCAGAACGTTGGCATCTAGCCCGAAGTACATCAACCCAAATACGGCGTAAACCCCGTACATCACCATCGTGATGACGCCGAGCGTGGGGTACCACCGCGCGATACGCGCCAGCCCGACGACCCCAAGCGCTGCCCCCAACAATGTGAATTGTTGTGTCGTGAGTTGCAGCAGGCTCACCCAACGCATGGGTTCGCGCCAGCCATCGAATACGATGAAGGGACCGCTCAGGTTTGCTTCCAATAGTTCGGCAGCGGAGCGATTGATCCAATCGGGACGCACATAGATTTGAAAAACGCCGTAGCCGCCAAGCAGAACCAGCAGCAGCAACCATGCCCAATACCACCATGGGAGTTCGGCATGCGATAACCAGAGGCCAATTGCCACAACCGGGACCATCAGCGTCAGCAGCGGGTCGTTAAGCACACCCAACGACAACAATACCGCGATACTTAGCGTATGGCGCCAACCCAGGCGTTGTGCCGGGGCTTCTTCGGGCCGAGGGTTGGTTCGGCGCAAGGCTAACACTAGCGCGTACAACAACCACGCCGCGAGTAACGTCGTCAGGCGGAGGCTACGGGTACTACCCGCGATGATTGCGTACGGTACTACAAAGACGACTGCCCCAAGCACCACACCCGGCAGTAGTCGTCCACCTTGCCATACGCCCACCACTCCGCCGATTGCCGCTAGCGCAATCAAAGTGAGGATGAGGCCCTCGTTTGCGATAGGGCTGCCACCCGTCTGCGACCAGAATGCGGGACAAAACCCAAAAACCAGGCTGCCACTGATTGCGAGCACCGGCCCAAGTCCGCGTAGCATCAAGCTGATGGCCGCCACAACGAGCGCCAAAGCCAGCGCGCGTAGGGGTGGGGTGCTGCCCAACGTCATGTAGGCGAGGCCCGAAATCAGTGTGGCGATAAGAGCCGGGTACACATACGAGAGTCGCTCTTGCTGCTGAATCACGATGATGACCCCGCCGGTATTGGGATTACACGGCCCTGGTTACGCTCGTTTTGCAGGCGCAGGTACCCTTCGATCGTTTCGGTAACGATGGGCAGCGCCACGGCAGACCCTTCACCGCCGTTGTATGCAAAGGCAATGACCAGAATCTCAGGGTCCTCATAGGGAGCGTAGCCGGTGTACCACGCATGAGACGGCCAGTTACCCGGTACACACAGGCCCAGGGGGCGCGCGATGTCGTCGCAGTACTCGGCGGTGCCTGTCTTCCCGGCGACGTTGATGTAGGACAGGTTTGCCGGTTGGGCAGTGCCGATGGTTACCGCGGCGCGCATTCCCTGCCGCGTGAGTTCCAGGCTTTCGTTACCCACGAACGGAGGTGTGTAATCTGGCTCGAAGCGGTTCGAGTCGCACACTTCCCCGTTAAACACGTAGTTGATTGGGGTGTGCACCCGGTAGATACGTGGCTCTTCGAGGAAGGGGTCCGGGTTGATGTCTACCGTATTGGTGTAATTGATGGGATCGCAGCGCAGCGGGTTGTAGAACTCGCTTGTGGGTTCGCAGGTGCAAGCGAGGCTGCTCGGCCCCTTCATAATCATGTCTTCGATGAGCAGCAGGCGTAAGTCTTCATCGGGTTCAACTTCCGCGAGGTTGAGTGTGCGCAACACCTTCGGCTCGAAGGGCTGGATGATATTCCGTTCTTCGTCGAAGGTTTCGCGGATGAGCGTTGGCTGGTGAAGCATACCATTGTTTACGATGGCTGCCGTGGACATCAACAGTTGCAGCGGTGTTACGGTTACGTAGCCCTGGCCGAAAGCAGCGTTGTAGGTATCCCCCGTGGACCAGTTCTCTCCGTAGGTGCGACGTTTCCAGTCGGGGTCTGGCATACGACCCGCAAGTTCACTGGGGAGTTCGATGCCAAGCTCGCTACCGATGCCAAATGCAGTGGAATACCGGAACAGGTCCGTGATGCCTAAACCGCCAGGGCGCAATGTCGCGGCCGAAATATCGGCGTTGCCGCCACCGATGAGGTAGAAGTACACATCGCAGCTTTGCGCGATGCCGCCGAGCATATCCACATTCTGGTGGCCTTCGCGGTTCCAGCACACGAACGTTTGCGAGGCTGCCGGATCGTTGGGAGCATAGCGGTTTTCGAGCACAAGGCTGCCGGGGTCGAATAGCGTCGTACGTGGGTCGATTACGTCCTCTTCGAGCACAGCCGCCGCCGTGATGAGCTTCCACACCGAACCGGGCGGATACAACGATCGGATCGACTGGTTCACCAGCGGGCGAAGCGGGTCCGCGGCGACATCCAGGTAGTATTCCGCGTCGATGGCGCGCGCGAAGCGGCTATTGTCGTAGCCAGGGACACTCACCAGCGCGAGTATCTCGCCTGTGCGTGGGTCCATCGCGATGACAACACCTTGTTGCGTGCGGATTCGGCCCTCAGTGGTGTTGACGAACGTCAACCGGTCGACGAGCGCTTGTTCTGCAATGGCCTGCAATTCGACATCGATCGTTAGCCGAATGTTTTGGCCGGGTATTGGGTCTACCCGTTCGAGGCGGCGAACTTCACGCCCTGCGACATCGACCTCGCGCAAAATCGAACCACGCTCGCCTTCGAGAACATTTTCGAGGAAGAATTCGATGCCGTCGTAGCCGGTGCGTTCGAAGCGCGGGTCGAAGCCGAGTTCGCGCAGGGCATCGGCTTCTTCGGCGCTTACCGGCCCCATGTAGCCGATAATATGCCCCGTCATTTCGCCGTCGGGGTATTCGCGCACAGCGGCCACCTGCACATCGACCCCCGGCATGTTAATGCGCTCTTCGAGAATTTGCTGGGCAACGCGCCGGGGGATGTCCTGCGCGACGACGACCGGCGCAAACGGCTGAATACCCTCGCCGTCGGCGACAAGCTCTTCGATGCTGCGCACAAAACTGCCCGAGGCAATTCGAATCGCCGCTGTGGGCGGCACGTCCGTCAACGCGGAAATGCGATTGAAAATTTCCAGCTCTTCTTCTGCACTGTCCGGCAGGGCTGCTGGAACAATCGTGATGTTGTACGCGGGCACGTTAATCGCCATCGGTTCGTCGTAGCGGTCCACGATGACGCCGCGCGGTGCTGGAATCGGCAGGCGGTTGAGCCGGTTGTCATCGGCAGCGAGTTGGAGTTCGTCCTGCCGAACCACCTGAAGCTGGTACATCTGCAGGCCGAAAATCGTGAAGACGGCGAAGACCACCCCCTGGAAAAACGTCAGCCGCCATGTTTGGAACGGTGCCAGACGTCGCATAGAAGCTAACCTCGTAAGGTGAAAATTCGTTCATCCTGGTAAAACCGGCGCTGTATCCCACGGATGAATCCGTACACCGGCCAGATGAACGCGGCATTATACCCGAGGGTGGGCAGCCCAACATAGACCAGAGCATATAGCGGGTCTACGCGGAAGCCAGTTAGCGTGAGGATAAAAGGCACGAACAATCCTTGTATCACGGTGCCGACAGCCGCAATCACCAGGATGAGCAGGAGGCCGATACGGTACACCTGCCTGCTGATGAAATGCACCCCAAATACGATCACCAGCAGGCCCACTACCGATGTACCCAACGCTGCCGCCGAGAGTAAATCCTGCATAATGCCACCCACAAAGGCCCACACCACGGCATCCTCAAGCTCACTGTTGACCGACCAAGCCACGACCATCAGCAGCACGAGGTCTGGCCCGCCGCCGAGAAAGCGTATTTGTGGCACGAACGTCGCCTGTGCAGCAACGGCCAGCAACACCAAGGGTAAGCTGAGGCTAAGTGCTGCCCCCATCAGTTTACGCCCCCAGGGACAACTTCTTCGTCGGCATCATCCTCGAATACCGACAGGTCGATCGGCTCGAAGCTTGTCACGATGAGCACGAATTCCAGCGTGTTGAAGTCGTTGAGGCTACGAATTTCCGCCTCGTTGAACAACTCGAACTCGAACTGACGTACACTCGTAACCTGCCCGATCACAATATCTGGCGGAAAGTTACCCCCAAGGCCGCTGGTGACGACCGTGTCGCCCTCGGTGATGTCTTCGTCTAGTGGAACAAACGTCAGGCGCAGGTTACCGCTCAACTGGCCGATGACCGTGCCCTCGACGCGGTTGCTCTGCAAACGGGAACTCACGGCGCTTGATGGGTCGGTAATCATGAGCACGCGGCTGGCGTTCGCACTCACATCGAGGATGCGCCCCACAAGTCCCAGGTTCGTGACGACGGGCATCCCGGGGGCGATGCCATCGCGAGTGCCCCGGTTTACCGCAATTGTGCGCAAGAAGCCACTCTGATCGACGTTAATGACGTCCGCCGTAACGAACTCTTGATCGTCGAATTGCGTCGTGTAATCGAGCAGTTCAGTCAGTCGTTGATAGTCACTCTCGATTTCGCGCAGCTCGACGAGTTCGGACTGAAATTGCGCGAGTGCCGATTCGAGGTCGGCGTTGCGCTCGCGCAATTCGCGAATCTCGGCGAGTTCGCTGGCCGACGTGCTTAGCGTGAGCGCGATGCGGTTGAACACGCTCGCAACAAAGTTGATCGGCGCACTGGCGATGCTTTCCACGGGGGCAAGCCAGCCTAGCGTGCTAAACACGATGAGACCCAGGGCAAGCGCCATGCTCACCACAAAAAACGTTAGGCGGTTGGAGCGCCAATTGCGGACCATGCCTAGTCACCTGAGGATAATTGAGCAATGTGTGGAGGATTATAGCATCAGTGGCGGGTGCTGCCGCGTTCGACCCCAACGAGCAGCCTGCGGAGGTTGTTGTAGTCTTCGAGGACGGCACCCGCACCGCGCGCGACACAGGTCATCGCGTCTTCGGCGAGGTACACGCGGATGTTCACCTCTTCGGCCATACGTTGGTCGAGTCCCTTGAGTTGACCGCCACCGCCTGCCAACACGATACCGCTTTCCATCAGGTCGGCCACGAGTTCCGGCGGGGTTTCGTCCAGGGCGTCTTTGATCGTATCCACAAGAATATCAACAGAACCAGCAATCGCCTCGCGGATTTCTACGGAACTGACCTCGATTGACGTGGGAAGACCGGTGACAAGGTTGCGTCCTCGAACTTCCTTGGTGCGCTCTTGTGGAAGCGGATACGCGGAGCCGATTTCGATTTTGGTCTCTTCGGCAGTGCGCTCGCCGATGAGCAAGTTGTGCTTGGTACGCATAAACTGGACGATGTCCTCGTCCATTTCGTCGCCTGCCACCCGTATCGAGCGGCTGATGACGATACCGCCCAGCGAGAAGATTGCAACCTCGGTGGTGCCACCGCCAATGTCGATAATCATGCTGCCGCGCGTTTCCTGGACGGGTAGGCCCGCGCCGATAGCCGCCGCGACAGGCTCCTCGATGAGGTAGACCTCGCGCGCGCCCGCGCTCAGCGTCGCGTCGTAAACGGCGCGCTTCTCGACTTCGGTAACGCCACTTGGGATGCCCACAACCACGCGCGGACGCGGAATCGGCACCCAGGTTTGTTCGTGTGCTTTGCTGATGAGGTGATGCAGCATCGCGTACGTCACCTCGAATTCGCTGATGACGCCGTCGCGTAGGGGCCGCACGATAAGGATGTCTCGGGGGTTGCGGTTCCACATCTCCTTCGCGCGTGCACCGACTTCCATCGGACGGTTGGTCTTCCGCTCGATGGCGACGAAGGAGGGTTCATTGATGACGATACCCTTGCCGCGCACGCTCACCAGGGTGTTTGCGGTCCCTAGGTCGATGCCGATATCCAGAGAAAATAAGCCAAAGAAGTAGTCTAACGGACCTAACACAAAGTCTTCTTCTCCCTACCGGCAAAGCGCAGCGCAGCATTATAACATGGGGCAATCATACAGACGAATGCGGGTTTGACCATGCCAATCTTGCCAGACGCCGTTCGGCGTGCCCTTCATCAACACGATTTATTGCCTACAGATTACCCCGTCATCGTTGGGGTTTCTGGCGGCCCCGATTCGCTTGCGTTGCTGCACGTACTGCACCACCTTGGGCGTTATTCGCTGCGTGTCGCAACGCTCGACCACGGCCTACGCGCTGATGACGGTGCGGCAGACGCGCAATTCGTGGCGGCGTTTGCGCGTGGGTTGGGTGTGCCGGTGACGGTCGGCACGGCGGTACCAAACGATACGAGCGAAGCGGCGGCACGCCGTGCGCGCTACGATTTTTTCGCTGAGGTAGCGGCAGGGGTCGGCGCGCAGGTGGTGGCTGTGGCACACCATGCCGACGACCAGGCCGAAACTGTTCTCATGCGGCTATTACGAGGAGCCGGGCTGGATGGCCTTGCAGGGATGGGCTGGAAAGCACCGATGCCCTTTCATCCACATTTGAAGCTTGTACGGCCCTTGTTGGGTGTAATGCGCGCGCAAATCGAAGCCTATTGTGCCGAGCACGGTTTAACGCCACGCCACGATGCAACGAACGATGACCCCACGTACACGCGCAATCGGCTTCGCCACGAAACGCTACCGCATCTGCGGCGCTACAACCCGAACTTGAGTCATATGTTGGTTCATCTCGCCGATTCCGCTGCCGTCGACGCGGAGTTCCTCGCGTTGCAGGTCCAAGCACTGCTTGGACCACACATCACCCAAACGGATGCTCAATGGACGATCGACCGGGCGGCGTTCCAACAGCAGCATATGGCCGTGCAGCGCCGCGCGATTCGGTGGGCAGTTAGCTCGCTTGCACCAACCGTCGACCTGGGGTACGAGCGGATTACTGCGGCTGTAGCAGTCGCGGCACGTGGTGAGGTCGGTGCAATCGCAGAGCTATCGGGGGGGCTGCGCCTACGTGTGGACTACGATGCCGTCTACATCGAGCGCGCAAATGCCCACGAAAGGCCAGTCCTATCACTCGAGCCAGGCACCGAACTACATATACAGGTGCCAGGGAAAGTGTCACTTCCTGATGACATTTCCATTTACTTCACCCTGGAACAACCGGAAAAACCGTCCGCACGCCTTGCGCTTCGGCAAGGGGCGACGTTGCACCTACGTACCCGCCGTCCGGGCGATCGATTTAAGCCGCTAGGGATGGCTGGACACAGCCAGAAACTCAGCGATTGGATGATAAACCGCAAAATTCCGCAGGCACACCGAGACCACATTCCCCTCCTGTTTGTGAATGATGTATTGGCTGCGGTGATCCTTGGGGCCGAATGGCCGGTTTCCCAAGTATTTGCCGTCAATGAATCGACAAAAGAGGTGGTGTACTGTTACTGGACAACGGGAAAATCATCACGGAACCATGATTTGTCCACGTAAATGTGTACGGATTCCTTACTCATGCTTGCGAAAAGCAATATAAGCGTATATGATTGAGGAAAAGTAAGGAAACACTTAAACCAGGGAAGTGACTATGGAGCCTAATCCAGCCGCAACTCGTACCGAAACCACGGGTGAAACGGCACATGTGTTGGTCGTAGATGATGAGGGCGCGATTCGTTACTCCGTGAGTAAGACCCTCCAGCGCGTTGGCTACCGAGTCAGCGAGGCGTCTAGCGGTGAGGAAGCCCTCGAAATGATGAATGGGCAAACGTACGATGTCGTGTTGACGGACATTCGGATGCCAGGCATCGATGGTGTCGAACTGCTGCGCCGCATCAAAGGCCTCGCGCCAGATAGCAGCGTGATTTTGATGACCGGCTACGCCAGCCTTGGCACGGCAGTCGAGGCGCTGCGGCTTGGTGCCCATGACTACCTCATCAAGCCGAGTTCTAGCCAGGACATCAAGCACAGCGTCTCGGAGGGTGTGAAGCGTGCGCGCAACCTCAAGCGCCGCCGCGAACTGCTAAAGGTCATCCAGAAGAACCTTGCAGACCTGCACACCAGCGAGGCCCGTACAGAACAAGCACGCCTCGACGGTGGCCCGCGCGAAGACGATGCCTTCCTTACTGAGGAGCAAGCCTCCCCAGAACCGGTGACGAGCATGCAACTGGGTGTGCTGACGGTTTACCCTGGCCGCTACCAGATTGCCGTGAACGACAAGCCGATCGACCTTACGCCGACGGAGTTCGATTTGCTGCTGTACCTTGCGGCGCATCAAGGCCGGGTGGTGAGTTGCCACGAACTTGTGCGTGAGGTGCGTGGGTACACAGTCGGTGAGGCCGAAGCGCGCGAGGTCATTCGCCCGCATGTGAGCAACCTGCGTCGAAAGCTCAAGCAGGCCGGGTTGGATAACGACTTGATCGTCAACGTGCGCGGCATCGGGTATCGCCTCAGCGAGCGTGCCCAGCAGTAGCCAGAACCCCCCATAGCGAAACCCAATCCATTGCCATAAGATGGATCGTGTTTTGTTCTTTGCGGGGGTTCGATAACATGAAACACGTGTTTCTATGGGCGACGCTGTGCGCCCTCTTTGTCGGTTGGCTGGGGACAGTCGCAGGGCAGGATTGCCTTGTGGGGACAACGGAGCGCAACAGCTATCGCAGCGCCATCGCGCAGACGACCATGTACTACACTGTGTATCTCCCCCCTTGCTACGATGACACCACACCGTATCCCACCACCTACCTGATGCACGGCTCGGCAAGTTTCGACGACCACTGGCTACAAGTTGGCATCGATGATGCGCTGAACCAGGGCATCGCCGCCGGGGACTACCCGCCGATGATCCTTGTGTTGCCGTACGGTGAGTGGATCGCCAACGAAAACCAGTTCGAGCGTGTATCGTGGGAAAATGTGTTTCTAGAGGAATTGTTACCCGAGGTCGAAGGCCGCTACGCCATCGATACAACCCAGCGCGCCATCGGCGGAATTTCTCGTGGTGGTTTTTGGGCATTTGGTATTGCATTCCGGCATCCGCAGATGTTTAAGGCGGTGGGTGGGCACAGTGCATTCTTCGATGAATACCATGCCCCGCCGAGCCACAACCCCCTCGACCTGGCCCTGCAAGCACCCGGCATCGAAAATTTGACGATCTCACTCGACCGGGGTGTCGACGACTACGCCCGTGTTAACCTCGACCTGATGGCCGCCAACCTCACCGAGCGCGGTATCGACCACACGTATACGGTCCACGACGAAGGCGAGCACGATATTCGCTACTGGCGTGCCCACGCCAACGACTACGCCGCTTTTTACGCGAGTGTTTTCCAGCAACCCGAAGCGCGTCGGGCACAGCCCGATATTCAGTTGATCGCGCAATCGACACCTGTGATCGACACGGACGCGTTTGTGTTTACACCGCCGGTTGATGTGGGAGGTGAACAAACAACTCTCGACGACGAACTCGCACCGGAATCTGAAATCGTCGTTACGGACCAAGTTTCCCAAAGCGAGCAAGCGTTGCGATTTTGGGTCCTGCCAGCGGTCGCGTTCGATAACCTTCAAACGAACATCAGCACCGACGTTTTGATCGATGTGTTGCGTGGTAACCCAAACCCGAACCTCATCCTCGACGAACCGACCCAGGGCCTCGTAGCAAGTTACGGGGTGAGTGTTCATCAGTCCGTACGCACAGTTGCGCCGGAGGCCCTCTATGC
>CAYSVE010000127.1:0-11246 GCA_964434365.1 uncultured Anaerolineaceae bacterium
GGCGCAGCGCTCGCCAAAACGACCGGCCTTACGCTTTTTGGGGTGGTGGTTGGGGCCTACCTCATCGGCACATGGCGCAGACGCTACCCCCCGCGCGCAGCAATAACGCTTATCGGGGCCGGGTTTGCGGTTGCGGCCCTCGCATCCGGGTGGTGGTTCGCACGGAATACGATGCTCTATGGCGACCCGTTCGCGCTCGATGCGACGCTGCGCGTTTGGAGCCGAGGCCGCGCCGCGTGGCCCACCCGTGCAGAACTCATCGGCCTGTGGCAGAGCGTGTGGTATGTGCTGGGGCACCTCAATGTGAACGGGCCGGGCTGGTTTGCGCACTACGCAACAGGCGTTACTATCGTGGGGGTGGGTGGCGCATTGTGGACGGCCCTCCGTCACCCGGAAAAGCGCATGCGCGTGCTGTTCATCGCCGGGGTATGCGTGTTGATCTTCGCTGCGCTGATGGTCGCAACGCGGCGCATTAACGTGAGCCAGGGGCGACTGCTCTACCCGGCGTTACCGGCCTTCGCGGTGATGGTCGCGCTTGGCCTGCGGCGGATTCCCTTTGGCCCGTGGCTGATAACACCGATGCTGGCTGCTTCGCTTCTCGGCCCGTCGATTTTGGCGCGCAGTTACCCACGCCTCGACGAGGCCCCACCGACCTCGATGCCAATATTTCCGACAGCATCGGCGGAAGGCATGGGGCACTTTGGCGTCTTCCCAACGGTAGATGTTGCCGCGCCGGGCGATACGTTACCGGTAGATGTTGTGTTCGGGGGCACGCACCCGCAGAACCCGGTGCTATTTTTGTCGTCGCCGGGCGGCACGGTGGAGGTTTTCCCTGGCATGGCCCGCACCGACTCGCTCGACCCAAATGCAATCTATCGCGCACGGGTAAACCTGCCGCTCGATTTCACCGAGACGGTGCGCCCACAGGTGCTCTCGATTGCGGTGGGCTGGCGCGAGGTCGATGACGATGACCCCGGCCAGGGGCATCACTTGCAATGGACGAACGCAGACGGGAATCCTATCGACGCGGTGTTTGTGGATGGGCCACTGGTCATCGACCCGGCGTATACGCCAACCGTGACCGAGGGCGCTGCCCTCATCTTCGAAGACTGCGCGACGTGGGAAACCGGCATTTCGTTGGAAGCGGCCTACCTCTATGACGCCGGGGGCGATACCCGCATCCAACTGCACTGGAGTGATGAAGACCCGACCCCCACATCGACGGATTACACGCTGACCGTCGCGCTGCTATACTCCGCTGGCGAGATCATCGCGCAGACCGACGCCCCACCACCGGGCTATCCAACATCACGGTGGCGGGCCGATGCACCCCTCTACGACACACATCATCTTATGGCCCCCTCGCTAACAGTACCGGGTGTGACCGCACTGCGAGTTGGCTGGTACGCGGGCGATGTGCGCCTACCGTTGATGTCTGCGCGGTGCGGCGAGGTGCGGGATGATTTGTTGGTGGTGCCGTTGATTGAGGACCGATAACATCGGGCGAGTCATGGCGAAGGGCAATGTCTACGTGCCCCTCGCCCCTACGCGATGTGCGCTACGACGTATCGTATGCGCAATGTCTTTAAGAATGCGACTAAAAGCCGCTTAGCTCGCTGAGGTCAGCGCGGCCCTTGGCCATGCCGCCGATGTGCTGCAACAGTCCCAGCCGGTTGTGACGTACCGTTTCATCTTCTGCATTAACGAGCACCGCGTCGAAAAAGGCCGTCACGGCGGGTAACATCGGCTCGAAGGCGGTGAGGAAGGCATCGACGTTGCCGCCGTCGAGTTTGTCCGCAGCCGACGTGTACGCCTCGTACAGCGCACGCTCCTCATCGTGCCCGAAGTGCGCCGGGTCCACGCTGTAGCGAGTCTCCTCACTGCGTGTGATACGTACGCACCGTGCAAAGCCGTCCAGAATCGGCTCCCAGTCGTCACGGGTCACCCACTTGCTCAGTTCGTCCGCGCCAGTGACCGCCCCCTGCGGATTCGTGCCCTGCTCGGCCACGACCGCCTTCACCACGTCCGTCGGGTAGTTTTGATCTTGCAGCCACACTTCCAAACGCCCGCCCATAAACTCGACCAACTGATCACGCGTGGCGGTATCGACGTCGATCGGCTGCGCGTCAGCAACCTGGTCGATGAGTTGCACGAAGTCGGCTTCGAGGGTGCCGTGCACAAGCAACTGAACCACACCGAGCGCGGCACGGCGCAGGCCGTACGGGTCTGCACTGGAGCGTGGAGCCAACCCGGCACCGAATAACCCGGCAAGGGTATCGAGCCGGTCGGCGAGGCCGAGCAGCAACCCGGCCTGCGCCGACGGCAACATGTCATCGGCGCTGCGGGGCAACCAATGCTCGAAAATCGCCTTTGCGACATCCTCCGGGTAGCCTTCGAGCTTGGCATACTCGCGGCCCATAATGCCCTGCAACGAGGTCATCTCGACGACCATCTGCGTGGCAAGGTCCGCCTTGGCGATGTGCGCCGCGCGCTGTGCGATACCCATCTCTGTCGCGTTGATGCCCAGCAGTTCACCGAGTGGTTGCACTAGCCCGGCCACACGCTCGTTCTTCTCGGCCATGCTGCCGATCTTCTCGTGGAATGTGAGCGTGCCCAGACGCGGCAGGAAGTCCTCCAGCGGTTTGCGGCGGTCTTCGTTGTAGAAAAACTGTGCGTCGGCGTAGCGTGCGCGGAGCACGTGTTCGTTGCCGTGTTGCACCTTGTCGAGGTGATCGCTGTCACCATTGCGCACGGCGATGAAGAATGGCATAAGGTCGCCTTTGGCATCCTCCACGGCAAAATAACGCTGATGCTTGCGCATCACGGTGACGAGCACCTCGCGCGGCAGGGCCAGGTAGTCATCGCTGAAGGAACCGAGCAAGGCCGTTGGCGCTTCGACGAGGTTGGTCACCTCATCCAGCAGGTCGGGGTCTTCGGCCACCTTCCCGCCGACCGTCTCCGCGAGTTCGGTAGCCTGTGCCCACACCTCATCGCGGCGCTCGTTGTCATCGAGGATAATGTGCTGGTTGTGCAAGATGTCGTAGAACGCGTCCAAATCCTTCACTTCGAACTCCGGTGAGCTGTACGGGCGCAGGCCCTTCGTCACATTACCGCTCACGATCCCAGCGTATTCGAAGGGAATCACAGCCTCGCCAAACAGCGCAACCAGCCAGCGTATCGGACGGCTGAAGGCAGTGCCAGTCGCGTTCCAGCGCATAGTCTTCTTGAACTTCAAACTTGCGATGAGGTTCGGCAACGCTTCGGCAAGCACCTCGGGCGCGGGCCGGCCGATGTCTTTCACCAGCGCTGTGACGTAGCGCCCGCCATCGATTTCTTCGATCTTCAGGTCCGCGACATCGACGCCCTTACCCCGCGCGAAGCCCTGACCGGCCTTGGTGGGGTTGCCATCGGCATCGAAGGCGCGATCGGCAGGCGGGCCTTTTTCGACGCGCTCGTCATCGGCCTGACGGGCCGACACGTTCTCAGCAGCGATCACCAACCGGCGCGGCGTCGCGAAGCAGTTCAGGCCCTCGTGCATAAGCCGTAACTCGACGAAGAACGTTTCCATCGCGGCTTCGAGTTGTTCCAGTGCGATATCCACATCATCCGCAGGCAGTTCTTCCACACCGATTTCGAACAGCAGGTCGGCAGCTTCGGTGGGTTCGGGGGGCTTGGGCAGCGCAACCGAGGTCACTTCACCCTGCCAGTAGCCTTCGAGTTTCTTCAGCGGGTAGCCGAGTTCCTCGCGCTGATTGACAAACGCCTCGGCGACTTTGAGCGTCATGTTGCGCATCCGCTTGAAAAACGCCGCGCGGTCAGTCACACCGATGGCACCGCGAGTGTCGAGCACATTGAACAGGTGGCTGCACTTGAGCACGTAATCGTAGGCCGGTGCGACGACACCGGCATCCAACGCGCGCTGGAACTCGGCCTCGTAGAAGTCGTAGGTTTGCTTCAGGCCGTCGACATCGGCGACTTCGAAGTAATACTTGCTGTGCTCGTACTCTGGCCGCAGCAAGATGTCGCTGTAGAGCAAATCCTTATGGCCGTCGCCGTCGGCATCGGCGTCGTTTTCCATCCATTGGATGTCCCAGGCGGCGTCTTTGCCTTGCAGGGCCAGCACGATGCGTTCGATACCGTACGTGATTTCCACCGAAACGACATCGAGGTTGGTGCCCCCAGCCTGCTGAAAGTACGTAAACTGCGTGATCTCCTGGCCATCGAGCCAAACTTCCCAGCCGAGGCCCCACGCCCCCAGCGATGGATTTTCCCAGTTGTCTTCGACAAAGCGAATGTCGTGCTCGCGTTGGCTTAGGCCGAGCGCTTCCAACGATTGCAGGTAAAGTTCTTGCGGGTTGCCGGGGTCTGGCTTGAGGATGACCTGATACTGGTAGTAATACTGCATCCGATTCGGGTTTTCGCCGTAGCGGCCATCGTCGGGCCGCACCGAAGGTTCGACATAGGCCACACGCCACGGCTCCGGGCCGAGCACCCGCAGCAGGGTCGCCGGGTTGGATGTGCCCGCCCCAACCTGGACATTGTGTGGCTGCCAGAGCACGCATCCCTGCGACGCCCAGTATTCATGCAACGTCATGATGACTTGCTGGAAGTTTTTGCTCATATTGTGCTTTCCTGGTGTGTGACGGGTACTGAAACGTGTCGTATTATAGAGATAGACCGTTCGTTAAGCGAGAGGTGGTCATGCACGCACGGCAAAACCAGTACCCCGGGGTGAACCCGCACCTCAACAGCGCCTTGCAACAACCCGGCGGCGGCTGGAAGGGCTTCCATAGCAAGCATATCACCCATTTGGCCGCGTACCTCGATGATGTATTGCCCCCGTTTACTACACAGAAGAAGAAACTTCGCTACAAATCGGAGTGTATGATTCAGGGAGTGACGCGCCCAAGGCCAGTCTCAGCAACCCAGGCGTAGCGGTATTTCGCGCACCCACTGCACCCGAAGCCCCACCTCCGTCGACTGAAACGCACCCCGTGCTGGAAATGTCCATTTGGACCGTACACGCCGCAGATGACGAATTGCTGAGTGTGGTGATCTACCGTAACGAAGAACCCATCACACGCCTTGAAGTGTTGTCACCCGCGAATAAACCGGGCGGATCACATCACACCACTTACCTGACGAAACGCGATGAGGGATTGCACGCTGGCCTTAAACTCGTCGAGATCGATTATCTTCACCAGGTTCGCCCGCTGGATCCACGTGTACCCAGTTACCCAGACCACCATCCCCACGCGCTGCCGTATCACATCGCCGTCAGCGACCCCGACCCTACTCTCCGTGAAGGCCGCACCCAGATTTACGGCACTGGCGTAGTCGAACCGCTTCCAGCAATCAATATACCGCTGCGCAATCAAGATCGCGTACAGGTGAACATTGGAATGATCTACAACCGCATTTTCGAAGCTACACGCCGCTATGGGGAGATTCTCGTCGATTACAGCCAGGTGCCGGTGAACTTCGAGGCCTACACCGAAGCCGACCAGGCTGCCATCCGCGCGCACATGACGCAAATTGCTGCCAACCGCTCATCCAATATTTAAGCAGATGCGTAACGAAACCGGGTGAAGCGGGTTTGTATAGGTGAATTCGACCGAAAAGTAGTGAGGCGTTTATGCGCTTCTGGAATCGTGAACCCGACGAAATCGACCTCAAAGACCTCGACGATGCCGAGCTTGTAGAACTCGCGAAGGAAGACAGCGACGCGTTCGGCGAAATCTACGAGCGATACGTCGATAAGATTTACCGGTATATTTACTATCGCACAAGCAACGTCCACGACGCCGAAGACCTGACCGCGCGTGTGTTCTACCGGGCGATGGCCCACATCGAAAACTACCAGGATCGCGGGCTGCCGTTCCAGGCGTGGTTGTATCGCATCGCGCACAACCTCGTGGCGAACTGGCACCGCGACCGAGGCCGCCGCAAGATCATCCCGCTGGATGAGTACATCGCCATCGGCATGGGGCCAGATACCCCCGAGTACGCTGCCGAGGATGCCGAAGAGCGCGAACGTCTGCTGAAGGCTATCCGCAGGCAGCCCGAAGACCGGCAGCAATTGCTGCTGCTGAAATTCGTCGACAAGTTATCTAACGCCGAAATCGGCGATATTATGGATAAAACGGAGGGCGCAGTGAAATCCTTATATCATCGTACACTGCTTGCCCTGCGCGAAGACCTAACCCCACCACAGCCCGATGCCGATACCAAACGGCAGAAGAAAAAGGTTTAAGCATGACCCACGAAGACCGGCTGGAGGCGTATCTCTCCGCCGTAACCGAACCCGACATCGACGCGAGTGAGGCCGAGGCCCTACGTGTTCAGTACGGCATCCCCAATGCCGAGGCTGATGCGCTGCTGGCCCTCCATGCGCGTTTGGATGTTGCCTTCGTTCCTATCGAGCCGTCGAAGCAGTTCCGCGACCGGCTGAAAGCCGACCTCACCGGCCAACCTCTGCACCGTCCGTTGGGACGCGTGCGCAACCTGCCGACGCAGGTACAGGTGGCTGCAGGCCTATTGCTTGCGCTGGTGCTGGCCGTTCTGGGCCGTCGTCGCCTCTCGGAGAAATCCGAAGCCGATCCGGCGGAAGTTCCGGTGACCTGGCGCTAAGCCAGCGCAAACAACCTAATCCCTTATGGACGAGGCGTGCGAATGCACGTCTCTTTGTGTCTAAATACTATTGGCTAGTCGGTGTAGTGGCGTGCACGCTCGTAGATGTCGAGGGTTTGCTGTGCCGTTTTGCGCCATGTGAAGTTCGAGGATGCCGCCAACCCCTGGTTGACCATCGTCGCGTACAGCGGTTCCTGCTCCAACAAGGCGATGATGGCCCCGGCCATGCGCGTCGCGTTGCCGTCTTCCACGAGGAACGCACCATCGCCGACAATTTCTTCGAGCACGGGAATTTCGTTCGCGACGACCGGTGTGCCACTCGCCATCGCTTCGATGACGGGCAGGCCGAAGCCCTCGTAGGCTGTGGGGAAGACGAACACCGACGCCAACCGATACAGCGCAGGCTTATCTGCCTCATCGATGTAGCCGAGCCACATCACGGCCTCTTCGTCGATCTCGTTGGCGGCGATCATCTCGCGCATGTTGGGGAACAGCGGCTCGCGCCATTCTGGCTCTTGGCCTGCAAGCACGAGCGGCACCTCGGTGCCGTTGACGCGTGCGATATACGCATACGCTGCGATTAACTGAGCGACACGCTTGCGTGCATCGAAGCCACCGAGGTACAACACAAATTGCTCGGGCAGGTCGTATTTCACGCGGACGGCATCATCGCCCTCCGCGCCCATGCGTGGGTGAAACACATCCTTCGGCGCGAGATGGGTCGGCGTGACCTTTTCTGGCGGCACCTTCAAATACGCGACCACATCGGCCTTAGCCGCCTCACTGAGTGTAATCACATGGGCGGAGCCATCGACGGCGGCGGTGACGAGCGACGTGTACAACTTATTGCCGAAACCGGCGTTGTACTCTGGGAACATCAGCGGCACCACATCCAACACCGAAGTCACCAGCTTGGCCGGAGACTGAAAAGGCGGCCCCCAGTACGGCACATGCGCGACCTCGGCGGCGGCTTGTGCCACCGCCGCCGAGAACAACCGCTGCTCGAACCAAACTTTGCCCAGCTTGCCACCGGGGCCACCGTGCGTTTGAATCACATTTACGGCTTCGGGCAAATCCTCGACGGTGTCGATGTGGGGCGGGAGCACGAGGGTGTAGGTGTTCTCCTTGCCGACCCGCGCCAGGGCGCGCGTCAATTCGCGGACGTACTGACCGCTGCCAGTGTTCGGTTGGTCGTAGAACCACCCGTTGATCGCAATGTGCATTAGGCGCTGCATTCCTCACATAGGCCGTAGAACTCCAGCAAATGGCCGACTAACTGCACGTTGAGCCGGTTTTCTAGCTGCTGCTGAAGGTCATCGAGGCCGCAGTCTTCGAGCTCGATGGTTTGGTTGCAGGACACGCACACGATGTGATGATGGTGCCCACCGGGCATAAGCACGTATTGCGGCGACCCGGTAGAAACATACGTGGGGCGGATAATCGCCAACTGCGTAAACAGGTCCAACGAGCGAAACACACTCGCCCGCCCGATGCTTTCATCGAGTGCCTCGACGGCCTTTAGCACCTCGGCGGATGTCGGGTGTCCCTCGTAACTCTCCAGGGCTTGTAAAACCGTGAGCCTGGCTCTCGTGAGTTTGTTGCCGCTCTCGCGCAGGCGTTGTAGACGTGTCTCGTGAGCGTTCATTTCAATCGCAAATCAATCGCAAAGTGTTATCCGTTTCGATAGTGCATTTTACCACGCGCCGGGCATCCGTTGAGTACCAAGGCGTGAGTATACGCTAAAATGAGTGCATGGAAACCAAACCCGACACCCAACCCACACGCCCGCCCGATGTCCCCGAGGCCATCATTCCCGCGCCGCCCGTCGATCCCCGCCGTCCACCACGCATCGTGCGGCGCGTACCCCGCAAAGAGCGCAAGATCGGCTGGGGGAGTGCGCTGTTCATCGCGGGGGGCATCAGCCTGTTGATCTTACTGATCGGGCTGGTGCTACTGCTCATCTTCGCGCCAGAGTACACCGACCCGTATATCCCTGGCAGGCTGGAAACGCGCACACAGGAGGCCATCGCCTTTGCCGCGACCGACAACGCCTTCGCGACCCGTGATGCCGACGTCGCCACCGCGCAGGGGCAGGCCGCCGAGGCCGCCTTCGATGCGGCCCAGACCGGCACCGCCGTGGCCGTCGCTGCCACCGCCCTCAACCGCATAGAAACAGCCGATGCGCTCGCGATAGCGGGGACGGAATCGGTCATCGAACAAACCGCGACCGGCGCAGCAATCGCATTCGAAGCAACCCAAACCGCTGCGGCACAGGCCGCCCGCAGCACCGACCTCGCCGCGACCGGCGCGGCGCTGGAAGCTCAATTCACCGCGACCACGCTCAGCCTCAACGCGACGCGCAGCGCCTTGCAACCGCTCCCGCTGGCGACCCAACCCAACACCGATGCCGCCGTCGCCCTCCCCACATCCGAAGGATCACTGTTGGACCAACTGCGCGCGGCAGATGCCAGCCTGCTGTTTACCGACGAATTTACCGGGCAGATCGACCCGGCATGGACGGCGCAAGGTGGTTGGTTCGCCATCAACGACCGCGCGACCGCGCCCGTTTGTGGAGCGGTGTTAACCGTCGGCAGCCGTAGCTGGGAAAACGTCGCCTTCGAAGTCGACTTCACAAACCCGGGCGCGCAGATGGCGATCCTCGGTGGCTACGGCGACGCTGGACGGCTGTACGTGAATTTCGGCCTCAGCGGGGCGCTGTGGTGGCTCGTCGAGGGCGCCCCGCCCATCACCGACGAGACGCAGTTCGAGGTATACGACACCTCGCGCGATAACCGCGCCCGCGTCGAATTTGGTGACGGCACGGTGCGTGTGCGGATGAATGGGGAGCTAATCGCCGAGCGCGCAGTCGATGAGACGTTGCACGGGCCGTTCGGGTTATTCACGTGCCCCGCAGGCAATACGATTCCGACTTTCGATAATGTCGTCATCGAGGCACTACCGTAGTACAATTGCGCAAACGTGCAACGGAGGTCCCGGCGAAAAATGGAGATGGAACACGCACACCCCTGGACGCAAATTATTGCTCGCGACGAAAAAATCATCGACACCAACCTGCCCCACTGGGCGCGGCGCTCGAACCCCATCGTCAAGCGTGAACTGGGGGGCTACTGGAAGGTCCTCCCGCCCGACCCGGCTTTTTACATCAAGCTGGTGTCCATCGATGCCGTGTTGTTGTTCCTCGTCCCCACGCAGGTGTTGCTCGGCGTGACGCAACCGTTGGCGGGCATCGCGCTGGTGGCGATACCCGCGCTGTTGTTTATGTATACGCGCGCGCTCTTCACCGTGGTGGATAGCTGCGCCACCTCGATCGTGCGGGCACACCAAAACAACACGTTGGATCTCGTGCGCGTTAGCGATTTGCCGCTGTCGCAAATCCTGCTGGGCAAAATCGCGGCGAGTGTGTGGCGCGGCCTCGATGACATCGCGGTAACGTTGTTCGGGATAGGGTTATTGGCCGGGCCGTTGTTACTCCTGCAATACGTGGCCTTTTCGGCATACTCGGTGCCGTTATCGCGGGTGGGCATTCTGCTATCGCTGGTCGCGGTGCTACTGCGGCTCATCCTTGAGCCGTTCATGGTGGGGGCGGTTGCACAACTCGTCGGCTCATGGTTGAAGACGCGCGCGACCGCCGTCACCGTGACGTTGGTGTTGGCGGCCTTCTATTATGCCATGCTAACGGTGCCGCGTGTGGCGGCCCTGCCGTGGGCCGCCCGTGTCTTTATCGAAGCAGTGTTACCGGTGCTGTTGCCGCTGGGGTTGGGGTTGGGGGCGCTCATGCTCACCCAACGTGTCATCGAACACCAGTGATTACACCTCGATGAACGGGGCCACCACGTGTACCTGGGTTGTGCGTGTGTGGTCGTCTTTCGGTGGCGGTGGTAACATCAACTGCTTGATGTCTCGGGTGATTTTGTTGCCCTGGCCCCAGCTCACCAGCAGGTGAATCCGTTCGCCGCTCTTCAATTGCAGCATGAGGCCGGGCTTTTTGCCGAGGAGCATAGGAATGTACCACCGAATGCACCGAGCGGGGATGATCGCAGGGTTGCAGTTGTCGGGTGCCTTACGTGGTATCAAGATCAAGCGGGTATCGGTGATGATGGCCCGCAGTGGGGGACCACTGGGGCACCAGCTAAATCCCTGGAAAGTCGCCACTTGTACATTGTGGCAACCCAATTCGGTTTCGTTCTGCCGTAGCTGAACACTCATCTGCACACACTCTCCCCGTTGCGTTGCGCTAACTTCATATTACACGATTCAAATTCTTTATGCAGTAGTGGGCGCCAAAATTATGACGTTGCGCAGACGATATATAGACTTTTTTACACTTCCCCCCATGAAATCTTTATTACCCCCTTACACTGCCATGTGTCGATTATCAAACCCACAGCCTATCGACGCGTCGAAGGCGAGCAGGTGCGGATTTTGGAACATCCACGGCGCGCGTATTGTTCCACCGAATATAGCAATACGAGGGTATGCTGGTCGTAAACGGAGGTGATAAACGATGCGTTTCTCTCGACCAATAGTTGTATGCCTGTTATTGATGCTGCTCGCCGGGACAGTCCACGCCCAACTGAGCTACCTAAGCCAACCCT
>CAYSVE010000128.1:0-11216 GCA_964434365.1 uncultured Anaerolineaceae bacterium
CGCGCAGGAACGTGGCGAGCTTTTCGTTTGCGGGCGTGCCTGCTTCGAACTCGATGCCCGCGTAGGTGTCCTCGGTGTTCTCGCGGAAGATGACCACATCCACCGGGGCGGGGTCCTTCATGGGGCTGGGGACGCCCTCGTACCACTTCACCGGGCGCACGCAGCTATACAGGTCTAGCACCTGGCGCAGCGTGACGTTGAGGCTGCGGAAGCCACCACCGACGGGGGTCGTCAGCGGCCCCTTGATGCCGACGAGGAACTCACGCAGTGCGTCGAAGGTCTCTTCGGGCATGTAGTCGCCGTCGTAGATGCCCGCCGCCTTTTCGCCGCTGTATACTTCCATCCAGCTAATTTTCTTGTTGCCGTTGTAGGCTTTTTCCACCGCCGCATCCCAGATGCGCTTGCTGGCGGTCATAATGTCGTAGCCGATGCCGTCCCCTTCGATGAATAGCAGAATGGGGTTGTCCGGCACATTCAGCTTACCGTTGGTGGCGGTAATCTTCTCGCCGGTTTCCGGCACGGTGATGTTGTCGTAGGCCATTACGATCGATGCTCCTCGGTAGCTCGGGGTTGTTTTTGCGTCGGCTCATTATACCCAACGAAGGCAAAGGGCCAATGGTCTAACGCTTTTATGGATTTGTTCCCCCAAAGTAGTACATAGGTAGGCTCTCAAGGTGCTCGATACCCATTCGGGTAGGAAGTGGCTCTATGCGCATGTAGAAGGCCAAATCTTGAGCTTCTGCCCCGGTAAAATCGCCCGTTACAAATCCCGTGCGCCCATCTGCATTGACGGTCATTTCCCCTACTCTTTCCCCATCCAGCACCACCACTAATGGTTCGTCATCGAGCGCGGAGAGGCGGTCTGCGGCTTCATCGGTAAATGTGACAACAACATCGTAAGTAGGCAATCGTCTATGTGGGATACTCGCGTCTACGATGTCCGCGTTTGTGATGGCTAGTGTTGACAGACCTTCGGCTACAACAATGACCACCCCACGATTATCGCCGATACGCCCCATTACATCACGAAGGGTTCCAGCACCTACAAGCCGGAAATTCATCCACTGGACGGGCACATCCACAGCGATGGCGCAACACTTTATATCGCTGGGTGCCCACCAGGTTCCGTGAACACTCGCCCGCACAATACCCGCATGTTGTACGCGCGCCTCGAATGTGCGCAGCATGGCATTGTATGTTGATTCATCAATGTCATGCTCGAAGTTATGTGGGGTTACATACCAAACTCGGAGTAAGTCACCGCCAGGAATCATCAACCCACCGACGGCGACTACTGGAATGAGCAGCACGAATATCCATTTGCCCTTCATCGGCGCTTACTCCACCGGCTCGACGCCGTAGTACACCAATGGGAAGGTAAGCGGCGCACCGGCTCGCAACTGCGCCGCGAGGCGTTCCGTGTCGGCTTCGGTGAGGCCCCCGGCGATGAGCGCGCCACTCAGGTCCTGGTCCAGGAACACATTGCGCACCAGCCCATCGGTCGTCACACCGAGCCGCAGCGTGTCCTCCACGGCAGCAAGGCGCACGACAGCGTCATCGGAAAAAGTGATGCGCACCACCGGCCCGAACGGTTCCTCGACTTCGGCCACGGCATCGATGATGTCCGCGTTGGTGATAATCGTCGGCGGCAGGTCGAGTTCATCGGCACCCGGTGTGCTGAACTCGGTTTCGATGACCTGACTGCGCAGCGAAAACACATCGACCATCTCATCGGTAAAGTCGATGATTTCCACCATCGCGCGCTCGGAGAGCAACGCACCCACCGCGTCAGCATCAGCGCCAGGGGGCAGCGTCACCTCCACGGAAAAACCGGAGGAATCGTTATTGGCAACCACACTTGTGCCCGTAAGGCCAAACTCGTCCAGGCGCGCGGTCATCACGTCCGAGAAGAACGCCGGATCGGCAAACGAGAACACACCATCTGCGCCGAACACAAGGCGGGTTGCGCCGCTAACCGGCGCGCCGATGAAATCGAGGCTGAGCACCTCGAACGGGACCGGCAACTCGCCCGTGCGCAGTTGCGCCGCGAGCGTCTCGGCTTCTTCGAGCGTAAAGCTACCTGTGATGATGCCGTTCGTGCTTAGTGGCGCTTGCACAAGCGGCGCGCTGAGGACCACCCCATCGAGGGTGATGGCGAGTGGCTGGCCGATGTTGGCGCTGGTCCACTTCTCGAAGCGCTGGCCGCCTTCCTCAGAAAGCGTAAACTCGATAACCCCGCCACCGCTGAACTCATCGGGCAGTGCAATCGCGTCGATGATGTCATCGCCCACGACGACCGCCGGGTAACGGAAATCGGCGTCGGGGGCCGTCCCCTCGGTGGGGATAACCTGCCCGGTGAGGGCCTGGGGATCACTCACCAAACTGCGCAGGTCGATGAATTCCAGCCGCGCAGGCGTCGTGAGGAAATCGAGCAGCGCGGAAACATCATCCACGGGCGGCAACGAGAGCGTCACGAAGAAGCCATCCGGCGAAAACTCGGCCCGGACCTCGCCGCCGCTAACCCCGGCAGCGGCGAACCGTTCGACGAACACAGCCTCGATTGCCGCCGTGTCAGCGGGGTCCACCCCTTCGGTGGAGCGGAGGATCACGCGGGTGACGAGCGCCGGCGGTGCCTGGGCCGTCGCGGTGAGGGCCTGCTCGATGAGGTTACCCGTAGACGGCTCCGGCGTTTCGGTTTGGGCGTGGGCCGCGCCAACGCTCAGCAACAGTACGACAACAAACAGCAGACGAATTTTCACGCGGTTGGCTCCTTAGCGCAGGCTCTCGATATTTTCGACGGCGAGCGACGACGGCAACGGCCCACCGATGGCGCTCAGGGCGAGCAGTTCGAGGTCGGGGTTGCCAGCAGGGATGATAAAACCGAACAGCGAATCGTCTTCGTCGAAGGTGTTTTCTAGGAAGCCCACGATGGTGCCATCGACAACAACGGCGGGCGGCGTGGTGTACAGGCCCAGCAAAATGTTCACGAAGACCGTATCGACGGCGTTGAGGCCCCCACCCAGTTCGAGCGTCACCACCAGGTCGCCCGTGTCGGCATCGCGTTCGCTGGTCACCTCGCGCACGTTCGCCGCAGTGATGATTGGGTCTGCGGTGCTGCCGAACGGACTAGGCACAAAGGGTTGCCCGATGAGATCCGGCGAATTTCCTTGATTCGTCAGGGGCCACACTTCTAGCGAGGCGCTGGCCGTGAGCACCGCCAACACGCTGTCGACATCCTCGACCTTAGGGAGCAGCACCGTCACGAAAACGCCGTCGGTTTCGGTCAGTGTAGCATCGACCTGTGACCCATCACCGACGAGCGTTTCCAGGCGGGCATCGAGGATGCGGGCGATGCGGCGGGCGGTGAAGGCTGTTTGCGCATCGGGCGCATGGAGCGTGATACGGGTTTCGAAGGCGGGGTTGGCCTGGGCAGTGGCCGTCAGCGCCTGTTCGATGAGATCGGCGGCGGACGGCTGCGGGGTTTCGGTTTGGGCGAGCACGGCCCCCGGCACCAAAACCATCAGCACTACGAAGTACAGCATGGGGTTCTTCATTGGGCTGGTCCTTTTGTTCAGCGAAATTCAGCGAATGTTTGCGATACTTTCGACGGTAAGCGGCGCAGGTAGCCGGTTGACGCCAATTTGCACTATGAGCATCTCGGGGTCAACGTTGTTGCTCAGCACCGAGAAGCGATACCGGTCAAGGTACACATCGGATGGGTCGAAGAAGCCAATAATCACACCATCGAGCACCACGGGCGACGGCTCTATGTTAAATAATAGGCGAATCATCTGCATAGCACTCGTAAAATCATTTTCGTCTAGGGAGAAGGTCATGCCCTGCTCCAGGGTTAAGGGGTCGCGCTCGACCCGCAGAAAGCGCATGTCGGCCCCGGTGAGCACCGTGGGCAAGGCCAGGGGTGAATCGGGTTCGGTGCCGGTCGTCGGCAGCGGCTGGCCGACCATCGCTTCAAAGACCATAAACTCGCTGGCATCGACGATTTCTAGCAGCGGGTTGGTCGTGAGGTCCACCAGCAGGCCGTCGAGGTTAGCGACGACGGGCAGGGCCAACTCGATGACGAGGGCGTCAGCAGATGTTTTCGTCGAGAGCAGCGCATCCTCGACCCCTGCCGCTGCCAGCCGACGATTCAACACGCGCAGGTAGCGCTCTAGCTCAGCCTCGGTGGCGGGGGCATCGGCCTGGAGCACCACACGCGTCGCGAGTAAGGGGTTCGCGACGGCTGTCGCCGTCAGTGCCTGTTGGATGAGGTCTGCGGCGGATGGTTCGGGCGTTTCGGTTTGGGCCAGCACTGCCCCGGGCAGCAACATCAGTAACAATATCGACACCACGCGAATTTTCATGGCTGCTCCTTACAGCATCGTTTGGCAAGTGGTGCTACACTAGCAGCAAAAGTTTAACAAACGGGGGGAGCGTGCCCATGATTGGGTCTGCCATTGTCGAGGTCATGATCGGCCTCGTCTTCGTCTACATTTTGATGAGCCTGTTGGCCTCACAAATCAACCAGATTATTTCGCTCGCGCTGAACCTCCGCGCGCGCCAGCTTCGGCGACGGCTGGAGTTCATCATCCTGGACCCCAAAACCGAGAATTATCTGTTGGGCCACCCCATCGTGTCGATCATCCGGCCACCGCGGCCCAACACCCGCGAAGAAACACCCCAGACCATGCGCGTGGGCAAAATTGCCCCAACGACGCTCTCGCGGGCGCTCATCAACGTGCTTACCGACCCCTACCTGGAACTGTACGCCACCCTTAGCAACGTCGAAGACCCGACCGAGCGCGCCATGCTGGAAAACCTTGTGGATGGCTTCAAAGAGAGAACGACGCTGGCGATGGAAAAGGAGGAGAACAAGGTTAAGGCGCAGTCTGCGCTTAACCGGTTGCGGACTGCCTTTCAGGCCATCGAACCCGGCGAAGACCCCCAACGCGAGGCCATGCGCAAATCGTTGCTAGACACGGTAGACACCCTCCAGGTACACCTGGACTTCGACAGTGACCCCACCCAGGACAGCCAGTTCTTGAAGATCAAAAACGGCGTCGCCCGCGTCGAAAGTCGTGCCTTCCAACAGGCCATGGAAACCATCATGCAGTCGGTGAGCAGCGGCTTCCAGGCACAGCAGCGCATCGAAGAGTGGTTCGACAACAAGCTGCGCCAGACGAACGACACCTACGCGCGCATCATGCAGTTTATGTCGTTGTTCGTGGGGTTGGTTTTGGCGCTCCTGCTAAACATCGATTCGCTGCACCTCGCACTCACACTGTGGAACGACCCCGCCCTCCGTGACCAGATTAGTGTCGCGGCCAACAGTGCCGAAGGCGACCTACGCCAAATCCTCAACCAGTCGGTGTTAGATGCGGAGGGGAACGTGATCGCAGCCGAGGATACCGACATCGAAGACGTCGTCGCGGAGTACCGCGCGGCGCAAACCACCCTCGCACAATTGATGGACTTGCGCCTGCCCATAGGCTGGACGTGGCGCCCGATCGCCACCGATGGGGCAGACAGCCTCGTCGACGCCAGTGCGGACAGCCGTAACCTGCGCCTTTACCTGCCATCCGGCGACGTTAATTGGGGCCTGAACCTGTTTCGTAAGATTTTGGGTATCGGCGTTACCGCGTTTGCGGTCGCGCAGGGTGCCCCCTTCTGGTTCGATGTCCTGCGACGCCTGTCCGGTGGGCGGTCGCCGAGTGCAACCACCGTTACCGACGACATGCGCAGCTAGCCCGCGAACGCTTGTTGCCCACAAAAAAAGGGGCGTGGCTAGCCACGCCCCACCGGCCCAACCGCAATCGAGACACAGTAAGGCCTACGCTTAGCACACCCTTGCGACACAGCGAATTTACGCGTCTTTAGTTGTTTTTTATCAACGTTTATGCCGCACGCTGCCGCTTGTCGCGTATAATGCGGGCACGTTGATAGATAGAAAGACAGCAAGGTTTTCGCTTATGTCGCTTACTATTCTTGTCGTGGAACACAATCGCATGATCCGCACGATGTACACTGCGGGGCTAGCCGGGTACGGCCACGATGTGATCGAGGCACAGACTGTGACCGAAGCGCACCAACTGCTGCGCAGCGGCCTCGCGCCCGATGTCGTCATCACCGAGATGCGCCTGCCAGACGGCGACGGCTATGATGTCATGCGTCTCGTGGAAGAAAACACCCATCGCGCCGAAGTGCGCGTGATCCTCGCGACCAGCCAGGACATCACCGCAGAAACCAGCCGCGAACTCGCCGCCGATGCCTACCTACCGAAGCCACTCGGCATCGTCGAACTGCTGGAAGCCCTCTAGCGTTTACAGCACCTCCGGGGTGCAGCGCACCCACCCCAACTGCGAGCCGTTCATCGCGAAATATCTGCCGACGCGAACCTCCTGCATAATCGTGCCGTCGAGGTTCGCCACAGCCACGCGGGCCGACGACGCATCGCGCAACACATACAACAGGCGATCCCCTGCGCTGTTCCACACCATGTTATCGACCGCCATCGGCCCGGCCCACAGTGGTGTGATGTCGCCCTCGGTGCTGAGCAAGTACAGGCTCTGGCCCACGGTAGGTGTGGTCTGAATATAGCGCGCCGCCGCAAAGGTTTCATTCGGAGAAAAACGCACCCACCCGACCGTGTCCTCGTTCGGCAAAGGCAGCACGTGCGTGCGCACAGCGTCGTCGTCGTAGATGCTGATGCGTTGCCCGTCGTGCTGGTACCCCGTGAGGCTGCCCGGTAGGCTCAGCGCCGATGTGAGCGTCGGGGCTTCGGGCAGGTCATCGAGTAGCACGCGCACCGCTTGCGTCATCAGGTTGAGGTACACTAGCCGAAACAAGCCATCGTCACGCTGCGATGCGTAGAAGACGACCGCGTCGCCGTTGCTATCCAGCGTGATTTCCATCCCATCGTACGGCGCGTAGTCCGCCGGGCTGCTGAACACCTCGCCCGTCGGGACATCGGCCCAGGTGAGGTGCATCGCGGAGCTGCCGTCTAGCCACTGTGCGATCAACAGGTCGCCGTACGGTTGGATGCGCATGAGACGTTGCGCGCCACTGATGACGCTAAACCGGCGCAGGCCATCGCGCGAGAGCACATCGAGGCCTTCGAGGTCGGCGTCGGTACGCCGCCAGCTAATCGCGTAGTGCTCGCGGTCAATCGTGCGGACCTCGGCCACGCGGTCTGCAATGGTATGGTGGGCTGTCGTTAGCAAGTCGTAGAGGTGCAGCGTTTCGAGGGTGCCATCGACCGAGGCCCCGAGGTAACGCAATGTGACGGGGTCGTGCCAACTATCGCCGAACTGGCCTACGCTCATGCGCTGGCTGGTGACGTGGGTCGGCGGGCTGCCATCGGTATGGAACACATCGAGGTGCTGGCGCCGGTCGATGTGTTGGTACCATAGCGCCACCTTCGACGAATCCGGCGACCAATCGGGCAGGGCCAGGGGCCGTTGCACGATGGGCAGGCCATTTAGCCGATAGGGGGTGCTGGTGAACGTATCCATGTCGAAGACATCGAGCGAGGGTTGGCCGTTGGCAAGGGCACTGGACGAGAGGTATGCCAGATAGGCACTATTCGGTGCCCAGCGCGCACCGTGAATCGTGATGTTGTGGAAGAACACGCTGTGTGTATAGCCCGACCCGGCCTGCCACAGGGTCATCTCGGTGCTGGTGTCGTCGTCGACGCGCGTGTAGTATAACCACTGCCCATCGGGCGACCAACTCGTCGACCGGAAGTCGCCCTCGGCAAAGTGGACCGTCTCGGCGGTTCGGTCGAAAATGAGCATATAGCCATCCACGGCGTGTTCGACGAAAACAGCGTGGCGGCTATCGGGCGCCCATGACATCGAGTAGGAGATGACGCCATCTTGCGAGGGGCGCCCGGCGTTTGCGCGCACCAGCACATCGTCGAGGTACAGGTCGCTGCTGGCAGCCCACGGATCGTGCGGGCGCATGTAGGCGTGGGCCTGGCGGTCTCGGCTGTAGAGGCTGAGCATGGTGTCGCGGCGGGTGCGTTCGCCGACCGGGAAGTGCACACCGATGCCGCGCTCGGTGTCGATCATCTGCTGGGGGGTGGCCCCGCGCACGAGCACACACGTCTCGCGCGCGGGGGCGCGCAGCAAAACAACCGGCACCAGCGACAACATCGCCAGGGTGCCGGTCAGTAGCGCAACCACGCGACGCATCAAACCTCGTTGATGACGGCAAATACCATCGGGCGGCGCTTCGTCTCGTTATAGAGCATCTGGCTAAGGCCGTCTTCGATCTTCTCGCGCAGCGTGCGCGGCGACGCGCCGTTCACGCTCTTCACTGTGCTGCTGACGACACCGCGCATGTCGTCCATGAGTTCGCGGGCATCGCGCAAGTACACGAAGCCCCGGCTGATGATCTCCGGCTCGTCGGCAAGGCGCTTGCGCTTGCGGTCCACGTTCGCCACGACGATCACGAAGCCGTCGCGCGAGAGGATTTCGCGGTCCTTCAGCACGGCACGGCCCACATCACCCACGCCGCTGCCATCGACGAAGATGTACCCACCGGGCACACGCTCGCCCTCGCGGACGCCGCGCTGGTCGACCTCGACGACGAGGCCGTTCTCGCCGACGAAAATGCGCTCCTTCGGGACGCCCATGCCCTGTGCAAGTTGGGCGTGGGCCTTCAGGTGACGCAACTCGCCGTGCACCGGCACGAAGTAACGCGGCTTCAGCAGGTTGATCATCAGGCGCATATCTTCCTGGTTACCGTGGCCGCTCACATGCACCGCTTCGAGGGTGTCGTACACCACCTCGGCCCCACGGCGGTACAAGCTATTGATAGTACGGTATACCAGTTCCTCGTTGCCGGGGATGGGGTGCGCACTCACGACGATCGTGTCGCCGGGGATGACTTCGAGGGTGTGGCGTCCGCTGGCCATACGGCTAAGCACCGAGGACGGCTCGCCCTGCGAACCGGTCGCCATGATGGTGATCTGATGAGCCGGGTAGTCATCGATCTTGTGCAGGTCGACGAGCATGTCATCGGGGATTTGGAGATAACCGAGGTCGCGCGCCATATCGACGTTGCGGTTCATGCTATACCCGGCAATCGCCAGCTTGCGCCCATACCGCTGGGCGGCATCGGTCACCTGCTGAATGCGCGAAATGAGCGACGCAAACGTCGCCACGATGATGCGGCCCTCGGCCTCGGCAAACACCCGGTCGAAGCCCTCATCGATGATCGTCTCGGAGGGCGTCCACCCTGGCTCGGTGGCGTTGGTGCTATCGCCCATCAGCAAAATCACGCCGCGGTCGCTAAAACTCGCCAGCTTGGCGTAGTCCGGCTTAATGCCATCCACCGGCGTGTTGTCGAACTTGTAGTCGCCCGTATGCACGATAAGGCCATAGGGCGTGTTCACGGCGAAGCCGACGCAACCGGGGATACTGTGGCACACATGGAACGACTCTATGGTGAACGGCCCCACCGAGAGAATATCGCCCGCTTCGAACTTGTGGATGGTCGTCGCGCCCATCAGTTGGGCTTCTTCGAGCTTCACCGTCAGCAAGCCCGCCGTAAGCGGCGTCGCGTAGATGGGCGTGTTCGGGAAGGCTTCGACGACGTGGTTGACGGCCCCGGTGTGGGCTTCGTGGCCGTGGGTATACAAAATACCGTGGAGCTTCAGGTCTTCGCGCTCGGTGAGGTACGTGAAATCGGGGATGATGTAGTCCACGCCGAACATGTCGTTGGTGGGGAACATAATGCCGGTGTCGATGATGATGGCGTCGTTGCCCATTTCGATGACGGTCATGTTCTTACCGATTTCCCCCAGGCCTCCTAGGGGAATTACACGTATAGATTTTGGCATAACGAATATGGCCCGGCAGCCTACCAGGCAATGTCCTTTCGGTTATATGAACGAATGGAGCGGCTTCTGTCTTGTGGGCCGCTTTGCTATCTCAGATCGAACAATCAGGTGAATCGGCACAGTGTATGCGCCAGTCGCCGTGGTTGGCCTGTCCGTAAGTTTTTTCATTATACAACCAGCGCAGGGGCGGGGGAAGGGTGGCACTACTGCCAGCCGAAATCGCGCCCGAGGTATTGGTACAGGGCTTCGTTGTAAGGGCGAAAGAATTCTCGCAGATACTCGCGATCCGCAGGAAGCATACTTCCCTTGTTCTGGGTGGTGTTCTTGGCGCGCACATCTGGCAACTCATGATGCGGCAGGCCGACGAAGTCCAGGATGTCGTTGAAGACCGCCTGGGTGTTCTCGAAGAAGTCTTCGCTGCGCACGATCAACATCTGCTCTCGTGGGAAGTACGCCTCCCACCGCTTGATTTGCTCCAGATACAGCCCACGAGTTTTGTAAGTAAAATCTCGGTAAGTCGAACTGACGTAATACGGCTCGGCGAGCAACCGCACTTGTTCGCCCTCGATTCGGGTCGGTTCTTGGCGTAGTGCTTCGCCAAACGAATTCAGCGGTTCTTTGCCAAGCTGCACCATGTAGCGGTAGTGCGAATAGGCCCGCTCGACAGGATCACGCAAAAGGAACAGGAGTTTCACCTTTGGGTAGTGCAAGGCGATACGACCCGGCGCACCGGGGTGGACCATGTAATACGGGCTGAAGTCCGCCGTAATTTTACCCCTGTTGTTGCACCAAGCGAGGTCGAAGTGGGCCTGATAAAAGGCCAGGCCTCGCGCATAATCGAGATCGAAGAAGTGAATTTCCTTGAGGCGTGCCGGCACAAACTGGGGATGCGCGCAAAGGTACTTTTCGAGAGACGTTGTGCCCCCCTTTTGCACGCCCACACATATGACTTGCGGAACCAATCGCCAGGGCGCAGTCGCCCGCCGAAAGGGATGCGCTACTGCGGAGAACCAGGCCTGCTTAATACCCGTTTTCAGTCGTTGCATGGTTGGCCCCTGCGCGCCCAGGGAGCGTGCATGACGTGCCGCACCAAAGTTCGCGGCGGAAGGGACACCCTATTGCCAACCGAAGGCACAACCAAGGTATTCGTACAGTGCTTCGTTGTGTGGGCGGAAGTACTCGCGCAAATACTTTCGCGCTTCGGCGGAAATTTCCTCTTTTTTGGGATTGGCATTCTCCGGGCGTAAATCGTACAGCGTAAAGGGTGGTAATCCCACGAAATCCAACAACGATTCGAAGACCGCTTGCGGCTTCGCGATGAACTTCTCGAATGCGATGATCATAATTTGCTCACGCGGGAAGTAGTCGTGCCAGC
>CAYSVE010000129.1:0-11173 GCA_964434365.1 uncultured Anaerolineaceae bacterium
GTTCCAGTCATATGGGGATTGGTAGGCGGGCTTGGGTACAACGTTGGATTGTGATGCCGTGTCCCGCCTACATCTCTAGGATGCCACGCAAATGTGGAGGGGCCGTGGAGACGGTGTGCGGGTCATCTGTAGGTAGGTTTGTTATATTTTTGCAAGTTTGTGGCCCAAATATGGCCACGTACAAAAACGACACAGTGTGGGGACGCTGTGCCGTTTGGTGTAGGAGTATGTGCTGACCGTGTTCCAGTCATGTAGGTGGACTTGCTGCGGTGATTGCCGTGTTGCTGTGCCCACTTATTTTTATAATCACACAATATTGTGGAAAAGTTATGGAGAGGTTATGCGCATTCCATGTAGTTTTGGACCGTTGAGTTCTGTAGAATAGAACGCATGTACGCAGAAATCGCCATTCTCAACAATTCGACGTTCAAGACGTTCACCTATCACGTCCCCGATAGCATAGCGATTGAACCGGGACAAATTGCGCAGGTGCAGTTCCGCACCGCGCTCGATTTCGGCGTCGTGCTACGCCTTACCGATGAAGCGCCCGGCTTCGACACCAAGCCCATACAGGGCGCACTTCACCCAGAACCACTGCTAGACGACAAGCAACTCGCGCTGGCGGCTTGGCTCGCCGAGACGTATCTATCATCGCTCGCGTCTGCGCTGACGATGCTACTACCGCCCGGCCTCACCCGTGGCGCACGCGACATCCGCATCACGCTCACCGACCCGCGCGCCGCCGCTGCAACCATGTTCGAACACCGTATCATCAGCCTATTGCAACGGAGGGGCCCCCTGCGCGGTGCGCAGATCAGCGTTGCACTCGGCGACGAAAAGAAATCGGCGTGGCTGCCCGCTGTCCATGCCCTTGAAGCGCGCGATGTCGTGCGCGTCGATGACGTGTTCGTCTCGCCCAGGATGCGTACGCCGCAGGTCCGCACCGCGATGCTTGCGATCCACCCAGACGAGATCAAACGGCACGGGCCTGCGCTTGGTAAACACAATCGCCGCGCCGATGTGCTCGAAGCGGTTGCGGCATATGGGGGGCTACTGGTATCCGAGGCTGTATCGCAGCTTGGCACCACCAAAAATCTGCTACAGAAAATGGCCGACGCCGACCTCTTGACCATCGATGACGATACCGTTTCCGTCGCCGTCGAAGATGTCGACGCCGCCCTCATCGAGCTACGCAAAGCCGAACCGCACATCCGCGCGTTGCGCGTACTAGCCCGCGAAAATGAACCCATCGACGTCAGTTGGGTGTACGCCCAGAGCCGTGCAAAAATCGATGACCTCAAGCGCTTGCAGGACTACGGCCTTATCCTCCTCGGTGACCGGCCTGCCTGGCGCGACTCGCTCAGTGACAAGGACTTCGTTCCGACTGAGCCGCTGCCCCTCACGCCAGACCAGCAAACCGCGCTCGACGCTATCACCGCCGCACTCGATGGCACCGAAGGGCGGACCTTTCTGCTACATGGGGTTACCGGCAGTGGTAAAACCGAGGTCTACCTGCAAGCCATCGACGCGGCGGTGCGCGGGGGGCGTTCTGTGCTCATTCTCGTGCCCGAAATCGCGCTCACCCCACAGACAACGCGGCGTGTGACCGCGCGTTTTCCCGGTCTTGTGGCGGTGCTGCACAGCGGCCTCTCTACCGGTGAGCGCTTCGATACGTGGCGGCGTGCGAAGTCTGGCCTTGTGCCGATTATCGTTGGGGCGCGCTCGGCCATCTTCGCGCCACTACCGAACCTCGGCCTTATCGTTCTCGATGAAGAACACGACCAGAGCTACAAACAATCGCCCGACGTCAATCGACCGCCCTTCCGCAGCGCACCGCACTATCACACCCGCGCTGTCGCCGAAAAGCTAGCCGAGCTTCACGGGGCAGTCGTTGTACTGGGGAGCGCCACCCCGTCCATCGATACCGCTTATCGTGCCCATCGCGGCGACATCACCTACCTCCGCCTCGAAGAGCGTATCCTCGCGCACCGCCGTGAGTACGAACAACAATCACTCAGGGTCAACTTGCGCCCGCAGGCGGGGAGTGCAACCACGCTCACGCAAGACCTGCCAGCGGTCAAAGTGGTCGATATGCGCGCCGAACTCCGAAATGGGAACCGCAGCATGTTCAGTGCCGCCCTACAGAGTGCGCTGCATACCGTCCTCGACCGCCGCGAACAGGCGATATTGTTTCTCAACCGGCGCGGGCAGGCGACCTACGTCTTCTGCCGCGATTGTGGTTTCGTCGCGCGCTGCCCTAACTGTGACATGCCTCTCACACATCACACCGACGGGCGGCTCCGCTGTCATCACTGCGGCCACGAGCAAATCGGGCTGCAACAATGCCCCTCGTGTGGGTCACATCGCATACGGCATTTCGGTGCGGGCACACAACAGGTCGAAGATGCGCTGAAAAAGCACTTCCCACATGCGCGCACCCTCCGCTGGGATGCCGACACCGCCAGCGCACCCGCTTCGCACGCGTTGCATCTGCAAGCGTTCCTCACTCATCAGGTGGATGTGCTCGTCGGCACGCAGATGATCGCCAAGGGGTTGGATATTCCGCGTGTCACGCTCGTCGGCATCGTCTCCGCGGATACGTCGCTCGCCCTGCCAGACTTCCGCGCCGCAGAACGTGGCTTCCAGTTGTTAACGCAGGTCGCAGGCCGTGCCGGGCGGGGTCCATTAGGCGGCGAAGTCATCCTGCAAACCTATCACCCCGATCACTACGCGGTCGACGCCGCTAGCCGCCACGACTATCGAACCTTCTACGAGCGTGAACTCGCCTACCGGCGCGAACTGGGGTATCCCCCACTACGGCGCATGGTGCGCGTGTTGTTCCGTTACCCCACCGAACAGCAAGCCCGCTTCGAAGCCGAACGTGCCGAAGCGCGCATCGCCGCGGAAATCAAAAAACACCGGCTCACCGGCACCGAAATCGTTGGCCCGGCCCCGGCCTTTTTTACACGGATCGATAATTTCTACCGGTGGCATTTGCTCGTACGCGGGCCAAACCCGACGCTTGCCCTACGGGATGTCACCTTTGACAAAGGTTGGTATGTCGATCCTGACCCCCTGGACATACTCTAACAATCATGAATCTAGTAAAGCATGTGTACGAGCGGTATAAATAGGTACATTGTCACGAGTGAAGTCATAGATCAAGCCTATGAAGCAAGTTATCATCACAATTGTAGCGGTATTTGTTGCGGCGGGGATCGCCGCGCTCACCCTACTACCCGTACCAGCCGAAGAAGCTCCGCAAAACGTTCAGGCGTTGGCCGTACAGGCACAGTCTGCCCAAAGCACCGAGTCCTTCGCATCCATGCTCGGTGACCTGAGTGCGAACGATGCCCCTTTCGGCGTCGACTTCGTCGTCGATGTGCCTCAACTGGGTTCCAGCATTACGGTAGAGCAAGAAGGCGATGTGCTGTTAGAGTGGGTCGGTAGCGACTACGCCTGTTTTTCCAACCCCGGCCAAAGCCTAGACCTCGTGCAGTGCGTACCGTTCAGCAACATCGCCTCTGTGGTTATGTCCCGTCAATAGCGGGCGTTAGTTACTATGCCGCCGATGGCGCTTGGCTCAATGTGGGCCGGGTGCCTCGGCTGTGCAGCCACACCACAACACCCCATAGCACGCCGATCATCACGAAAGCCGTCATGGCGACCGGTGTCTCTTGCCCAACAGCCACGCCCACGAACGCCCAGGACAGCGTCGCGGCGTAGGTGATATCCCCACGGGACCACCACAACACGCCACACACGATACTTGTCGCCACAACCAGGATTGCCGCACTCCACACATTCCACGGGATGCCGAAGCCATCGAAATTCAGCGCAACCAGCAGCACCGATATGTTTGCCACCGTCGCAACCGTCACCCAACCGAAGAAGATCGTTAGCGGTACTTTCACCAGCCAGCGCTGCACGGGCGTAAACCCATGCCGCACGACTTGAACGAAGACGTAGGTTAGGCCTGTGAGGATCATCAGAATAACGGCGACACTTGCCAGTATCCACTCGTTAACGAAAATCGGCACCCACAACGTATTCCAGAAGGTCACGAAGACCATCGGCCAGCCAATTTTCGCGAGGAGTGTGTTATCACGCTGAGCAGGCAACGCCTGATAGATCGCAAAAGCGAAAACCCAACTGTAGATCACGCCCCATATCGAAAAGGTGTACCCCGCCGGTGTAAACGCCGTGAAATACTTGTCGGACATCTCGCCAACTTGCATGTTGCCGTACAGTGCCACGAACGGCGGCGCGCCGATAATCGCCTGGGTGACCGATAAAACGAGCAGCAAAACCTGACGAACACGTGCCATGTGTTCACCTCCATCTAAATCGAACGATTTGATGTGATGTTAAACGATTGCGTTCAAAACTGGATGGCTTCTCACAGGGTTTTTAGTTGTCGTCGTGGGTGTGGTCTACTTCCTGCACCTCGGCCTGTTGGTCCTCTGGCGGTGGCATATAGGCAAGCACACTGGCAGCCAAGTTGGCGATCGGTAGGGTCTGCAACCAGATGGTACCTGGCCCCTTCAGCGTGGCGAGGAACAACCCTTCGCTACCGAAGAACAGGTTACTTATCCCGCTTACCATCGCGATGCTGTAGTCCACTGAAGGTTCGTACATAGCCACGAAACCAGGGTTCTCTTTAACCACCACACCCCGTTACAGGTCATACTTCACGACCTCGCCGCCAACATCGATGAACGCCGTGCCAGGGCCAGTGAGCTTCTGCATCACGAAACCCTCGCCGCCGAAAAGCCCCGCGCCAAGGCGTCTGCGAAAGTGAACCGCAAGGTCGGTGCCATCGGTGGCGCACATAAAGGCATCGCGCTGTGCAATGATGCTCTGGCCATCGGCCAACTCCACTGGCACGATAGCGCCGGGTGCCTTCGATGCGAATACAACGTGGCTGTCGTCTCGTTTGGCGCTGTACGTGGTGAGGAAGAGCGATTCGCCCGCGATCATGCGGCCTACCAGCCGCCCCAGGCCGCCGCGTGCGCCGGTGCTCATATCCATGTGTTCGGTCATCCATGCCATGCTACCCGTTTCGGTGAAAACCGACTCGCCCTTGTCGAGCGTTATTTCGAGGGCAGCCATGGTCGTGCCTTTGATGTCGTATTTCATATTAGAGGTCTCCTTATGTTCATTGATTGGACAGACAAGCTTGTGTTTATATGGTTCCATGAGTGAATGCAAAAACCGAAGTGGGGAACCTATGAAAACGATTGGCCTTATCGGCGGGCTTAGCTGGGAGTCTTCGCAATTGTACTACCAAATTATCAATGAAACCGTGCGCGAGCGCCTCGGCGGGTTGCACTCGGCGGATTGCCTGATGTACTCATTCGATTTTCACGAGATCGAGGTGTTGCAGGCCAACGGCGACTGGGACGCAGCTACGGCGCGCATGGTCGAGGCTGGGCAACGGCTGGGCCGGGGCGGGGCCGAGGTCGTAATTATCTGCTCCAATACGATGCATCGTATGGCCGTCGAGGTGGCCGATGCAATCGACGTGCCGTTGCTTCACATCGCCGACCCAACCGCACACGCAGCCATGGACGCAGGCATCAAGAAAATTGGCTTGCTGGGCACAGCATACACGATGGAACAGGAATTCTATGCTGGGTGCCTGCGCGAAAACCACGGCCTCGATGTGCTCATCCCCGATGATGGCGGGCGCGAGCTGGTTCACCGGGTCATTTACGATGAGCTGGTGAAGGGTGTCATCAACGAGGAATCGCGCGCGGCGTACATCGACGTCATCGATGTGCTCGTCGAACAAGGCGCGGAAGGCATTATCCTCGGTTGCACCGAAATCGGTATGCTCATTCAACAGCAGCACTGCTCGGTCCCAACATTCGACACCACCGAACTGCACGCGGTGGCAGCCGTCGAGTTTGCGCTGGAGGGTGTATCGGCCTGATTCGCGTGGTTGGCGCGCGTTGCGAGTGGCAAACCGGGCACACGTGCTATAATCCGCGAAAGATTGCGGAGACGTCATGATGAAAGTTTTTACCGACACCGGGATGGACCTTACGCCTGCCGTCCTGGATGAATTAAATATCACAGTGGTACCCCTCGAAATTGAACTCGATGGTAAACGTTACAAAAGTGGTGTAGATATTGACGCTGAGGCGTTTTACAGGTTACTGCGCAACACATATAGCTTCCCGGTGACCTCGCAACCCTCGCACGGCGATTTCGTCGCACAGTACGAAGCCGCAGGCGACACTGACATTTTGTCGGTACATTTTTCGGGGTCGCTCAGTGGAACCGTCAACGCAGCGCGTGTGGCGGCACAAACCGTTGCCGAAAAAGGTATCAACGTCACGGTAATCGACACGAAGCAGGCGTCGGCGGCTACGGGTTGGCTGGTGGAAGTCGCCGGGCAGATGGCCCAAAGTGGGTGTACGGCTGCGGAAATCGAAGAGCGTGTGACGAGCATTCGCCCGCACCTCGAAATTCGTTTTAGCCCCGATACACTCAAGTACCTCGTCCATGGGGGCCGTGTGAGCCATCTGCGCGGTTTGGCCGCGAGTATGCTTAACCTCAAACCACTCTTTCGCCTCGATGACGACGGTGCTGTCGACCATGTTGGCACTGTCCGCACAATGAAGAAAGCACTCGCGCATCATGTCGAGGCGATTGCCGAACAACCCGGTCAGGGTGCCAAACTCCGTGTGCAGATTATCCACGCAGATAACCTCAAAGGTGCGCAGATCGCCGCTGAGTTGATGGGGAATCGATTCGAGTGTGAAATCGGCGAGCCGATGAACATGACCGCGCTGCTAGGGGCACACACGGGGCCGGGCCTTGCGGGGATGGTTTACGGGCCGCAGTCGGCATTCGATGCCTAACCGCTCTTGCGAGGTGGGGGGGATGCCATCCGGCATCCCCCGAATAGTTGACTACTCCGAGGCCGGGGTGTAGTCGAAGAACCACTTGTAATACAGGAATTCTAGATACCCGTCCTCGAACATGCTACCGATTGCGGCATTCATCGGCTCGACGAGGTCGCTGCCGATGGGGAAGATGAGGCCGAACTCATCGCGGGAAATCGGCTCGCCGACAAGCTTGACGGCATCGGCGGAGGTGCTGATGAAGCCGGTAGCTGCCGTGGCGTCGGCGGGCATCGCGTCGATGTCGCCGTTGATGAGCGCCTGCACGAGCGCACCGAACTCATTGAAGACCACGCGCTGTTCTTCCGGCACGTCCATTGTCACGAAGAAGCCGCTGGTGCCCTGCTGCACACCGAGCAGCAAGTCCTCGTTTTCCATGAAGGCGTCGAGGCTGTCGAAGCGTTCCTCATCGGCGCGGACGAGCAAAAACTGATCGAGGTTGATGTAGGGATCGGAGAAGTCGACGATGGAGCGGCGCTCCTCGCGGATGGAGATGCCCGTCACGCCCATGTCGTACTGGCCCTCACCGACGGCCCCGATAAGCACGTCGAAGCTGGTGGTCTCGTAGACGGGGGTGCAGTTGATGCGAGCACAGATTTCGGCCATCATGTCGTACTCATAGCCGAGGGCCTCACCCGTGCTGGGGTCGGTGAACTGGAACGGGGTGTACAGGTTCTCCACCGCGACAACCACTTCCTGGCCACCGAGGTCGGGCAGGTCCGGGTAGAGCGCATTTTCGGCGGTGCTGTAGCCGAAGAACCACTTGTTGTACAGGTAATCGAGATACCCGTCCTCGAACATGCTACCGATTGCGGCATTCATCGGCTCGACGAGGTCGCTGCCGATGGGGAAGATGAGGCCGAACTCATCGCGGGAAATCGGCTCGCCGACAAGCTTGACGGCATCGGCGGAGGTGCTGATGAAGCCGGTAGCTGCCGTGGCGTCGGCGGGCATCGCGTCGATGTCGCCGTTGATGAGCGCCTGCACGAGCGCACCGAACTCATTGAAGACCACGCGCTGTTCTTCCGGCACGTCCATTGTCACGAAGAAGCCGCTGGTGCCCTGCTGCACACCGAGCAGCAAGTCCTCGTTTTCCATGAAGGCGTCGAGGCTGTCGAAGCGTTCCTCATCGGCGCGGACGAGCAAAAACTGATCGAGGTTGATGTAGGGATCGGAGAAGTCGACGATGGAGCGGCGCTCCTCGCGGATGGAGATGCCCGTCACGCCCATGTCGTACTGGCCCTCACCGACGGCCCCGATAAGCACGTCGAAGCTGGTGGTCTCGTAGACGGGGGTGCAGTTGATGCGAGCACAGATTTCGGCCATCATGTCGTACTCATAGCCGAGGGCCTCACCCGTGCTGGGGTCGGTGAACTGGAACGGGGTGTATAGGTTCTCTACGGCAATGACGATTTCCTGGCCCTCGAGGTCCGGTAAATCGGTGTAGACGGGGCCAGCCGCAAAGGCAGGGACCACCGCAAGCAGTGCAATCAAAAGCAAAGCAATTTGGCGCATCAGGTTTCACGCTTTCCTTGTGTGAACTATGACACAAATCTACTGAGTGTTTCGGCCTATTGCAAGCAATCAGTCGACGAAACCCGCGTTGCGCATCGCTTGCACACTATTTGCGAGGTCGCGGGGATGTGGCATGTCGTCGGGCGTGCCGCACGCGATCACTGCCCAGCCTTCGATATCCTTCAGCGTTTGGGCTACGGCTGCGAAATCCGTGTTGCCCGTGCCGGGGAGTTTTCCAGTCGGTTCGGTGAGCGTGACGTGACCGATGTGCCGCCGATGTTCCATAAGCGCGGTCAGCGGGTCGTCTTCGCTGACGGCCATGTGCGCGGTATCCGGCGCGAGGAGCACATGCGCGTGATCCTTGATGCGTTTGCGCAGCAGGGCACCCTGGTCCAGGCGGGTAAGGAAGGCCGTTTCGTAGCGGTTGAGTGGTGCGAGGTACAGGTTGATGTCGAAGACGTACGCCAAATCGCTGAAGCTACGCAGGTGCATCACCATAAGTTCCACCGCAAGCTGGATGCTGGCCTTATACGGCATCAGGTTGGGTAGTTCCAACGGGCCGATGTGCGGCACGAGCACCACTCCCTCCGCGCCGATGTCGACGGCGTACGTCATGGTGTGGCGCAGGTTATCGAGTGCCACCTGTCGAGTCGCTTCATCGGGATGAAGGAACCCGCCCGCATACCCCATATGCACCGTCGAAACGCGCACATCGGTATTTTTTAGCGCATCGCATAGGCTTGGCACCCGCGCCCTCAGGCCGTCGGCCCACACTTCGACGCCCGCGAGGCCAAGCCTTTTGGCGTGCGCGAGCTTGTCGGCGTCGGTGTTCCCGGCGAGCAAATCCTCACGGGCGGCAAGTTTGATCATCCCTTGCTCCGCCGTGCCGGTTGCCATTTCGCGGATCGGTGGCGAGTCAGTCATCCTCGGTTCCTTCGGGTTGTGGCGAATGTTCGATCGTAAATTGTTGTTGCAGCAGGTGCGCGTACCGTTGATTCGTCGCCTCGCTGTAGTCCATGCGCGACGGCACCGAAAACACGGTGAAATCGGGCAGCAGCACGCCTGTGAGTTCCCCGCCGTACACGCAGCGGGTATCCAGCGCATAAATCGGCGCACTCGCCCCCTCGTATACCAGGAAAGGATACTCGCGGTGGCCGATGAGCTGCGGTTTGTCGCCGTCGTAGTGTGGCCACCATGCCTCCCATATGCCGAGGTTGCTCAGGCGTTCGTCCCCCTCGGGATGACCCAGCCGGATCGCCTTGGTCTGTTGGTCGAAGGAAACGCCGGGTTCCCAGTAGCCGTGGAGCAGGTAAGCCTCGTCGAGTTCGATGCCGGTCGGCATCGTACGGAAGTACGCGATCGCCTCATCGTAGGCGTCGCCGAGTTGCTCGCGGGTGATGAGCCGCGACCGGGCATATTCCATGCGGCCTTCGCTGGCGAGGATGTGTTTGTGCTCGCGGTTGCCCATAAGGCTACGCGCGTGTGGCGTATTGCTGAAGAACTTCACCGCGCGGAGTGGATACGGCCCCCGGTCGACGATGTCGCCGATGCTGATGATTTGGTCATCGCTGGCCGGGCCGACCTTATCCAACAGGGCTTCGAGTTCGTCGGTGCAGGCGTGTATATCACCGATGACGAGGGTTTTGGGCATAGCGTAATCCTGGCAAGGCAAACTATCCGATACAATCTTATGTCGTTGCTGTTAGGCATTTGTGAGAAAAGCACGCACTTCATCGAGCGTTGGGGCATCGTTGGCGCAGCCGTGCCGTGTAACGATGAGTGCCCCGCAGGCCGCCCCCCACCGGGCGGCATCGGCCCAGCCGAGGTCGTGCAGCAGCCCGTAGATAAGGCCCGCCGCGAAGGCATCGCCCGCGCCCATCGTATTCAACACATCCACATTGTACGGCGGCACATCGATCGGCACCGCGCCCGCGAAGACCGTCGCGCCCCGCACGGCGCGCGTGAGGACCACCCCACCCCGCCCGAGGGGTCGCAGCGCCCGCCCGGCTTCGTCGGCATCGTCGATCCCTGCCGCTGCTCGGATTTCCGACTCGGTCCCCACCAACACGTCGACGAGGCGCAGCGCCAAGCGCGTCGTGATACCGTAGCTATCGGGGTCGTGCCACTGCTGCGCCTGATAGTCCGCATCCATCACCGTGAGCGCGCCCGCATTGTGCGCGCGCTCCAACGCACAGAGGACGGCGCTCCGGCTCGGTTCGGCCTGGAGGCTCATCCCGTGGAAGAAAAGCGCGCGGTAGTCCTCGACCGGCGTGTTGCGCACATCGGCTGGCGTGAGGGCAAGGTCTGCCATGTTGTGCTCGTAGGGCACAAACGGGAAATGGTCCGGCGGCTGGATTTCTTGCAACACTGCGTTGGTGTTTTTGCCGGGCTTTGGATACGCATACGCCGTCGTGACACTTTCGGTATCCAAAAAGTGGCGCACGAAACGCCCCACCAGGTCGTCGCTGAGGCCGGTGAGCAGTGCGGTTTGCAGCCCCAACCGCTGAACCCCCACCGCGACGTTCACCGGCGTGCCCCCGGCAAAGGCCGCGAAACCATGCACCTGCTCGAAAGGCGTCCCGATGTCCTGCGAGAACAGGTCCAGCGATGCGCGGCCAATCGCCAACAGGTCAGTCATATTGGCTTACCTCGATGCGATTGCCGTCGCACGTTGTGAGGTCGCGCACAGTGCGCACAAAGTGATCATGATGTGTGATGTTCATAGTGCAGAGTGTAGCGTGGAGGCC
>CAYSVE010000130.1:0-11112 GCA_964434365.1 uncultured Anaerolineaceae bacterium
TGCCTCCCGCCGACGCCATGGGCCAAGCCGGCCAGCAGATGATGCAGAACGCGCGACTCGTGAAGACGAAGGACGAAATTACGCTGCTGAGCACGGCTGCGGCCATGGTCGATGCGGCCTACGACCTCATCTACCGTGAGCTGAAGCCGGGCATCCGCGAGAACGACCTTGTGGCCATGGTGACGAAGATGCTGTACGAAATGGGCAGCGAGCAAATCGAAGGCGTGAATGCCATCAGCGGTGAGCGTTGCAGCCCGCACCCGCACGTATTCAGCGACCGTATGCTGCGCCCCGGCGACCCGGCCTACTTCGACATTTTGCACAGCTACATGGGCTACCGCACCTGCTACTACCGTACATTCGCGGTCGGCAGTGCGTCGCAGGCACAGGTGGATGCCTACAAGAAGTGCCGCGACATCCTCGACCACGCGATTAGCCTCATCAAACCGGGTGTGACCACCGCCGATGTCGTATCCATTTGGCCGAAGGCCGAGGAGTTCGGCTTCCCGAACGAAGAAGCTGCCTTCGCACTGCAATATGGCCACGGCCTCGGTATGGCCATCTGGGAGAAGCCGGTGTTCAGCCGCATGGTCTCCTTCGACCACCCCGAAGAAATTAAGGAAGGTATGGTTTTCGCGCTGGAAACCTTCTGGCCTGCGTCGGACGGCTGGAGCGCTGCGCGCATCGAGGAAGAGCTGATCGTCACGGCGGACGGCTGCGAGGTCATCAGCCGATTCCCGGCGGAAGAGTTGATGATTACGGGCGAGCGCTACTACACGGCCACCGGCCCGCTGACGACCATCCGCGATACGGAGAGCCAGTACAACAACCCGCGCATCTATGCCGAAGGCCGCCCCGGTATGCCGGTGGGTGATGCGGTGGTAACCAACGGGTCTGGCGATTAAGCCGCATAACAGGGCAGCCGGGCGCGATAAGGGTGCCCGGCGAACCAACACACAATGACACTCGAACGCATGAACCCAGATACGGTGTACCCGCCGTACAAGAACAACTACGCGCAGGTCGTCAAGACTACCGGCACAACACAGATTCATGTCGCAGGCATGATCGCGCTGGATAAGGACGGCAACCTGCAAGGTGAGGGCGACATCCGCGAGCAAACGCGCGTGACGATCGAAAATGTGCGCCTTGCGCTGGAAGCCGCCGGGGCCACCGCCGCCGATGTGGCCCGAATCCAGATTTTTACGACGGATGTGGACACGTACCTGCGTGACGGCCACCCGGAGGTGCTCAAATTTTATGGCGATTCGCGCCCGGCCTCGACACTGCTAGGAGTAAACCGCCTGGCGAACCCCGCCTGGCTCGTCGAAATCCATGTAACGGCTGTGCTCGACTGACCAGCCCAAGCCCAAGGAACCCACACGATATGTCTACAAGACGGCACTACGTCGGCAACTACAAAGACGGTGAATACAAAGTACACCCGCTGTATGAAGGGCACAGCGAGGGCTACACTCGCCTGGACCTCATCGACCACACTATCAACGGTGCATCGGTGCACATGGGGCTTAGTATCGCCAACATCGAACCGGGCGGCACGGTGAACGCACACCTGCACGCCTTCGAGAAGGGCTTTTACATTTTGCAAGGGAGTGGCCTGCTGTTGCAATATGGCGACGAAACCGCCTTCGAGTTGGAGAAGGACAACTACGGCGTCATCCCCATGAGCACGACCTATGCGCTGGCGAACACTGGCAACGAGCCGATTCGCATATTGGAGATGATGTCTCCGCAGCCGAAGCCTGTGGACTACAAAGTATTCACGGACACGTACTTCCACAAGGGCGGTACGGCACCGAAAACCGGGCGCAAGCCCGACCTCGACGACCCGCGCGACAGTCGGCTGCTGGGCAAGTTCGGTGGGGCGATGCCCATCCCCGGCGATATTTCGGCGGTGGGTGCGCGCAGCAACGCGATACAGGGTGTGGCGATTACGGAACTCATCGACCAGAAGATGTACGCCAACCACCTCACGCTGTTTATGGTGGAGTTCCGACCCGGCGGTGCAGCGAACGCCCACGATCACATGTTCGAAGAAAGCTACTTTTTCATCGGTGGGGCGGCGGATGTCGTGCTCGACGGTGAGGAATACGTCGTCAACGACGGCGAGTTCGTGTGGACGGGCGTGGGTGGGATGCACAGTTTCGCGTGCAAGGGCGACGAACCCGTGCGGTGGATCGAAACACAGGCGCCCGTGCCGACAGACCGTGAGGGCTTCAGGTTTACGAAGAACTGGGAACGCCTGCAAGATAATATGAATAACGCCTAGCGCGTTACTTTATAAACAAACCGTGGGCGCGCACAGACGCGCGCCCTGGGGCGTGTGTATCTTTATAACTATAACTATACTGATGGGTATTGGTTTATGGACTTAGGATTGAAGGGTCGTACTGCCGTGGTTACGGGCGGCAGCATGGGCATCGGCAAGGCGACGGCGAAGAGCTTCGCGGCGGAGGGCGCAAATGTGGTGCTTATCGCGCGTACTGAGGCGACCTTGAACGAGGCGGCTGAGGAAATTCGTGCCGAATCGCCCGATGTAGAGGTAATGCCCCTCTCCACCGACATCATGAGTGGCGACGCTGTGAAGGCGGCTGCGCAAACTGTTGCCGACAAGTTTGGCGCGGTGCACATCCTTGTGAATAACGCCGGGCATCGGATGCGCCGCATGGATCGGCAGATCTTCTGGGAAGACGAAGACTGGCTCGCCGATATCGAGAACAAGACGGTAGGGATGTTGCGTGTCCTTCGCGAGTTTGTGCCCCACATGGCGACAGACGGCACCGGTGCCGTCGTCAATGTGGGGGGGGTGGCAGGCACCTCCATTTGGGAGAACGCCCTCACCCACGGCCTCAACAATGCCGCGATGCACCAGGTAACCGGCTACCTCGCCAAAGACCTCGCGAACGACAACATCACGGTTAATGCGGTGATACCGGGCCTCATCGCGACGGAGTGGCGCGAGGGCTGGGCCGAGATGATGGGCGAAAAGATGGGCACGAGCAAACAGGAATTTTTGGATGCCTACTGCGCGCGCCAGGGCATCATCACGGGGCGCTGGGGTAGCATGGAAGAGATTGCGGATGTGGTTGTGTTTGTGGCGTCGCCACGCGGGCGGTATTTCAATGCTGCAAAGATCATCGTAGATGGTGGTTTATCGGCCAACCCGCGTTAGAGTTGTGTAAGATCATCGACGGATGGCATCGAATAAAATAGAGTATCGAATCGATAGATTTAAGGAGTAAACAATGCGTTTTAAAACTCTTGCTACCCTTGTGGCGGCCCTGTTGGTCGTCGTGCTGTTGGGCGCTGGTTTCGTCCCGTCGTTGAGTGCGCAAGACGACGACCCGATTATCGTGGGGTCCACGTTGTCGCTTACCGGCTTCCTCGCGCCCACCGCCATCATCCATGAAATTACGGGGCGTACCTACGTCGACTGGCTGAACGATAATGGTGGGTTGCTCGGGCGCCAGGTGGAGTGGGTTGTGCTGGACGATGAGTCCTCGCCCGACCGCGCCGCGCAGCTCTACGAGCGCCTCATCACCGAGGACGAAGTGGACCTCGTGATGGGGCCATACGGTACGGGGAACATCACGAGTGCGATGAACGTCGCCGAGCGCTATGGTTATGTGTTCCCGCATCACACGGCGAGCCTCACCTACGTGTACAGCTACGAATACCACTTCCCGACCTGGCACATTGGCCGCGACACGCACATCTCGACGAATCAGTTCTTGATCGATGCGCTGAACAGCACCGATAACCCGCCACAAACCGTCGCTGTGATCGTGAACCAGTTCCCGGGTTCGCAGTTCCTCGCGTATGGCCACGACTCGCTGGACCCCGGTGGAGCGGTGGTGATCGCCGAAGAGAATGGCCTGGAGGTGGTGCTGGAGATCGAATACCCGACGAACACCACGGACTTCGGCCCGATTGCGTCGCAAATCCGCGAAGCGGACCCGGATTTCGTGTGGGTGGGTGCCCTTGGCCTCGACGGCCCGCGGCTGATCGACGCGATGGAAGCACTGGACTACAGCCCGCCGGGGATGTTCTACCTGTGGCCGGCCCCTGGCCCGCTGCTGAACGTCGGCGAACCGGCAGAAGGTGCCTTCTCGGTTACGCTGTTCGAGGAGCATGAGCCGTTCCTGTCGTTGCCGGGTGCCGATACGCTGGTGTCGCTGTTCAACGAAGCGGCGGCTGAAGCCGACTTGCCCTACCAAAAGGTAGAAGTACAGGCCGCAACATCGTGGGCAGCCTGGCAGGTGCTTACGGCGGGTGTCGAGGGTGCCGGTAACCTGGACCAGGAATCAATCGGCGACTACCTGCTGACGAATGAGATCGAAACCGCCATTGGGGCGCTGAGCTTCATCCCGGAAGAGGGGAACTATGGTGGTGACCTCACCAAGGTGAAGCAAATCCAGGATGGTGACTGGGTGACGGTATGGCCGCCGGAATTCGCGGCTGCCGATGTCATCTACTCTGCGGAGTAGCCTGCGAACGTGTATGTATGTGGGGGATGCTTCGGCGTCCCCCGCCCCGGCATCGCCGACATAAAGATATACAAGGCAATTATTCATTATGACCACATATATACAGTCGATCGTGTCTGGGCTGCTGCTGGGCGGCTTGTTCGGCATTATCGCGATGGGCATGACGCTTCATTGGGGGATGCTGCGGGTTATCAACCTGGCACACTTCTCGCTGACGTTTCTGGCGGCGTACACGACCTACCAACTTAGTGTCACCCTGCAAATCGACCCCATTCTTACGCTCTTCGTCACGGTCCCGATGTATTTCGTGTTCGGGGCGGCGCTGCAATGGTTCTTCGACCGCTTCGAGATCGAGGGCTTCGTGTCGTTGCTGGTGACGTTCGGCCTGTTCACGATTTTCGAGAGCCTCATGCGCGAGATATGGACGGCGGACTTCCGCGATGTGCCGCGCGAGCTAAACCCCTACCGCACCTCATCGTTTTGGGTGGGCGAAATTTCGATCCGTGGACCCTACCTGGCGTCCTTCATCCTGGCGATTTTGCTGGCGATAGTCACCTGGTACCTGCTGAACCACACATATACCGGCAAGGCGATTCGTGCGATTGCGCAGGACCGCAACATGGCGAGCGCTTACGGTGTCGACCAAAAGCGAATTACGCTGCTGCTGGGTGGTTTCATCGGTGCGTCATCGGCCATTAGCGGGGTGCTCATCGCCATCCTGTTGACGCTCTCGCCGGGTGCGGCGACGGAGTACATCGGCCTCATCATGGCGGTGGTGATTATCGGCGGGCTGGGGAACACGGCGGGCGCGTTCGTCGCTGGTATTATGATTGGCGTGACGCAAAACGTGGTCGCGACCATCCCCGCGTTGGGGCCGGGTTACGCGCCGCTCGTCACATTCGTGATTCTCATTCTGGTGTTGTTGATTCGCCCCGAGGGGCTGTTCAACCGTGGGGCCGGGGTATGAGTGGCTTGAATCTACAGTTAGACCGCAAAATGTGGGTCGGCATCATCGGTTTTGTGATCGCCGGTGTGCTGTTGGCCGCCTTCCCCGCGCTGAAGGACACGCTGGGCTTCAGAAACTCGCTGCTAATCTTCATGTACTCTGGCTTCTTCTGGATCGCGCAAGCGACAAGCTGGAATATCCTCACCGGGTATAGTGGATACTTTAGCTTTGGGCAGGGCGCGTTTTATGGCATCGGTGTGTATACCACCGCCGTGCTCATGAGCCGCTACGAGTGGACGTTTTACCAGGCGATGCCCATTGCCGGGATTATGGCGGCCATCGTTGGGTTGATGGTGGGCTTCGTGGTGTTTCGGCTGCGCCAACTGCGTGCAGACCTGTTCGGCCTGCTGACGCTCGCCATCGGTTTTGTTACGGCTTCGGTCGTGCGCAATATCGACTGGATCGATGGTGGTTTCGGGGTGCGGTTGGGCCGCGTGGCATACCCTGAGGTGCTGGGCGACTTCCCGGCGATGATCTTCCGCATGGGGTTGTTCGTGGCGCTGTTGTCGGTGTTTGTGAGCTTCCTCATTTACAACTCGCGGTTGGGGCGTGGGCTTTTCGCCCTGCGCGACGACGAGAAAGTCGCGGCGGGTTTAGGCGTGCCGACCTTCAGGTATAAGATGGCCGCGCTGGGGATCAGCACGTTTTTGGCGGGCCTAAGTGGTGGGCTGCACGCGGTGCAAATCGGCTATGTAACCGTAGAGAGTGTGTTTCAGCTATCGGTACCGTTGTTCGTCATCCTCATGAGCCTGCTTGGCGGGCGCCATCACTGGATGGGGCCGGTGATCGGCGCGGTGCTCATCCACACCCTGGACGATGCGTTTACCACGTCGCAGTACACCATCGGCGCGCTGACGATAAACGGGCAGTTGGTGAAGGATTTGCTCATCGGCACGCTGTTGATCGTCATTATCCTGTTTGTGCCGAACGGTATTTTCGAACGGTTGCGGCAGCGCATCATCCCCTCGACCGTGGTGGCGGTGGGGTTCGGTTGGTTACAGGCGACGTACTTCCCAGGGCGTATCACCTTCCAGGCGGCGATGATTATGCTGGTGGTGCTGGTGGTGGTGCTCATCCCAGAGCGGATGTATAAGCCCATCGCAGGCCGCTTCGACCTCAACTTTGGGCCGAGGACGAAACTGAAGACGGCGAGTGGCGAAGGCGAGGTGGCCTAATGGGTGTGATGCTGGAAGTATCGCAAGTTGTTAAGGACTTTGGCGGGGTGCGGGCGCTGAACCATGTGGATATGCAGGTGCACGAGGGCGAAATCCTGGGTCTCGTCGGGCCGAACGGCTCTGGCAAGTCCACGTTGGTGAATGTCATCAGCGGGCAATACGAGCCGACCAGTGGCAGCATTAACCTGTTGGGTGAGGAAATTGCCGCAGCGCCCCCTGCGAAAATCACGCATATGGGCATCGCCCGCACCTACCAAATCCCGCGCCCCTTCGACACGATGAGTGTGATCGAAAATGTGGAGATTAGCAGCATCTTCGGGCGGGAGCCGATGTATGGGCAGGAAGCCCGCGACGAAGCGCAGAAGTGGCTCAATTTTACGGGGTTGGGTGGGTATACCCACGCGCCCGTATCCAAGCTGAACCTGCACCAGCGCAAGTTTCTCGAACTGAGCCGCGCGCTGGCGACGCATCCGCGCTTGCTGCTGCTCGACGAGGTGATGGCGGGTCTCAACCCTGCTGAGGTGGACGAGTCCATCGAGATGATTCGTAAGGTGCACGAAAGCGGCGTGACCATCGTCATCATCGAGCACCTCATGCGCGTGGTCACGAGTTTGTCCACGCGGATGGTGGTACTAAACCAGGGCGGGGTTATCGCAGAGGGTGACCCGGAGACAACGATGCAATCGCCGGATGTAATCACGGCATACCTGGGTAAGGACTACGCCCTGCCGGAGGAGGCATAATACCATGCTGACAGTAACCAACCTCAACGTGGCCTATGGCGATGCACAAGCCCTGTGGGATATTTCGTTGCACGTAGACCCCGGCGAAGTGGTGACGATCGTGGGGCCAAACGGTGCCGGGAAGACCACCCTCGTAAACACGCTCTCTGGCTTGCTGAAGCGCAAAAGCGGCGACATCGACTTCGAAGGTGTGGACCTGTGCAACGTGCCACAGCATCTCATCTGCAAGCAGGGCGTGGTCGTTGTGCCGGAAGGGCGGCGTATCTTCAAGGGGATGACGGTTCGGCACAACCTCGATATGGGCGCGTACCTGCCCGATCATCGCAAGCACCACGCCGAAACGCTCGCGTGGGTGTACGACCTGTTTCCCATCCTCAAAGAGCGCGAACGGCAGATAAGCGGGACGATGAGCGGTGGCCAGCAGCAGATGCTTGCTCTGGGCCGCGCGCTGATGGCCCGCCCGCGCCTGCTCCTGCTCGATGAGCCGTCGATTGGGCTGGCCCCGGTGTTGGTGGATACGATGTTCGAGGTGATCGAGACGATCAACGAGGCGGGGGTATCGGTGCTGTTGGTGGAGCAGAACGTGGTTAAGGCATTGCAGGTGGCGAACCGGGGCTATGTGCTGGAAGAAGGGCGCATCGTACAGGAAGGCCCCGCCGGCGACCTGATGAACGACCCGCGTGTGCAGCAGGCCTACCTCGGCCTGGAAATCGAACACTAGGAGAACGGAACATGTCGTTTGTACGGCTTGTCGAAACGACCGAAGTCCCGCCGGACATTCAGAAGGTGTTTGAATCGGGCGAGGCGCAGTATGGGCAGGTGCTGAATACCTGGCGGGCCATCGCCCATAATCCGGCGATTTTCGGGGCGTATTTGCCCTACCTGCGCTCGATCTTCGCGCCTGGTGCGCTCGACGCGCGCATCAAAGGGTTGACGGCGCTGTATGTGGGGATGCTCAACCACTGCCGCTACACCGTGAGCCATCGCGCTAACGCCGCGAAGCTCGGCGGTGCAACTGAGGCGGACCTCACCGGCCTGCACGAATTCGAAAACGGCGACTACACCGAGGCCGAAAAGGTTGCGCTGGCCTACACGCGTGAACTGACGCTGAACCCGACGACGGTCACCTATGCCGAGAACAAACAAGCTGTGAGCGCGGCAACACTCGACGCGGTGAAGGCGCACTTCGGTGATGCAGAAATCGTGGAGTTAACGATCAATGTGGGTATTTGGAATGCGCTGGCGCGCTTCCATCGGGTGATGGATTTGGACCTGGATATGCCGCCTCCCCCGGCCCCACTGGACGAAGCCCTCTAATAGACTATAACGACGAAAGGTCAAGTCATCGTGAGTTTTGTGAAACAACTGGAGCACGACGACGCACCCGCCGAGGTGCAACGTGTGTATACCGCCGGTGAGAAGACCTATGGGTTGGTCTTCAACAACTGGAAGCTGATGGCGCATAACCCGCGCACGCTGCGCGGCTACACGCAGTTTATCGGCGGGGTGCTGAACCCGGAAGAACTCGACAAGCGCACGATGGAGATGGCCATCTTCAAGACGAGCATCATTAACCAGTGCCGCTATTGCATCACGCATCACTACCATTACGCCAAGGAAGCAGGCATGACCGACGAGGAAATCGTCGCGATTGCGGACTATCGCTACTACGAGGGCTTTACCGAGCGCGAGAAGACGGCCATCGCCTTTGCCGAGGAGATAACCGAAAACCCATCGAAAACGCCTTATAGCATCGAGGCCGGGGCGATAAGCAAGGGCATCCAGAACGCGCTGCGCGAGCACTTCAGCGAGGTGGAACAACTCGAACTGGCTGTGGCGGTGACGGCGTTCAACTTTATCAACCGGTTTAACCGCTTCATGGCACCCGACATCGATGTGGAAATGCCGCCGGATGAGGTGATGGCACTGCTGAAGTAGGACAAAGACGACGAGAGAGCAACTAGACAGGAATAGTTTTCATGGCAACCGATATTGTGATGCCCAACGCCGGGTTCGATACCCAGGAGGCGCGCATCCTCGAATGGGTGAAGCAGCCCGGCGAGGCGGTCAGCAAAGGCGATGTCATCGCCGTGATCGAAAGTGATAAGGCCAATGTGGAGCTGGAGAGCATCGCCAGCGGTGTGCTGTTAGAGCACATGTTCGAGGTGGATGTCGATGTGCCCATCGGCGCGGTGATTGCGCGCGTCGGCAGTGCCGACGAAGCGCCGTCCCCCGGGGCATACGAGTCGAACGCCTCGCCGATGCCCGTTGCCGCCTCGGCCTCGGCGACAGCCAGCGACACAGGTGATATGAAGGTTAGCCCGGTGGCGCGCCGGCTGGCCGATGAAAACAACCTCGACCTTGCGCGCGTGACGGGTACTGGCCCGCGTGGGCGCATCACGAAAGAGGATGTGGAGCGGCACGTTGCGGGGGGCAACGGGGCCAGTGGCGGCGAGGTCCTCGCGCTGCCGAAGGTGCGTAAAGCTGCCCGTGAGGCGGGGGTCGATTTGGCTGCGGTGCCCGCGACAGGGTCACGTGGGCAAATCACGATGGACGACCTGCACGCGTATCAGCAGGCCGCGAGTGCGCCGACTCCGGCGGCAGCCCCGTCGACACCTGCGACGGGTGCCTCGGCACCGGCAGCCCCCGCGCCAACGCCGATTTCGCCTGGCCTGGATTTGGATGCCGAGGGTGTGACCGAAGTGCCGATGAGCCGTATGCGGCAGATTATCGCGAAGCGCCTATCGCAGAGTATGCAGGAAGCGCCGCACTTTTATGTCACCGGCGAGTTCGACCTTGAACCGGCGATGAAGGCGGCGGCGGGCAAGCTCCGCTTCAACGACCTTATCCAATACCTGACGGTGCGTACGCTCATGCGTGTGCCGGAACTCAATGCGACGTTCGAAGGCGGGCGGCTGTTCCATCACGAATCGGTGAACCTCGCAATTGCCGTTGCGCTGGATAACGGCCTGCTCACGCCGGTGGTGCACGGGGCCGATCGCTACAGCATGGAGGGGTTGGCGAAGGAAAGCAAGGGCCTCATCCGCCGGGCGCGCGATGGCCGCGTAAAGCCGGAAGAACTGCGCGGTGGCACGTTCACCATCAGCAATTTGGGCGTCATCAAGCAGGTGGACCACTTCACAGCGGTGATTAACCCGCCGCAGGTGGGCATCGCTGCGATTGGCACGGTGAAGCAGCGCCCGGTGGTCATCGATGGCGGGTTGCACCTCAACCACACGGTGAATATCACCGTGAGCGGCGACCATCGCGCGGTCGATGGGATGCACCTGGGGCGTTTCATGGCGACCTTCCAGGAAGAACTGGACAAATTTAGTTGATAGTTACCTAAGATTCCGCCCAAAGCCCCTTGCTTTAGCTATGGGGATGTCGGGCGGCTTCACGCAATCCATACAGCAGTACTGGCCTTGCGCCAGTTTAGCCGGACACCAAAAGTGTCAGATAAACTAAGCAGGAGCCAGCAAGATGAGCAAGAGAAGATACCGGATGTACAGCGACGAGTTCAAGCGGAATGCCCTGGAACTGCCCGAGACCACGGACAGAAGTGATACCCAGATTGAGCGCGAGTTGGGGATGTCGTCAGGCTTACTAAGCCAGTGGTGAGTGCGACATCCTGAAAACAGTGAGCATCTTCTCGCAGGACGGCCCCAAGTGAAGTACGC
>CAYSVE010000131.1:0-11108 GCA_964434365.1 uncultured Anaerolineaceae bacterium
AGAACATCGGGTAATTCTTCTCGGTGGAGAGCTACTCCTAAACATCACTAGTGGCGGCGGTGCAGTCGGTAAGGGTAATGACGTTGTAGCCCTTTTCGTAGCCCGTGCGCATCGTCGATTCCACGCAGCAGTTGGTGAGGAAACCGCCCAATACCATCGTATCGATGCCACGGCTTCGCAGGATGAAATCGAGGTTGGTGCTCGCGAAGGTATCCAGCCCGCGCTTGCCCTCGACGACGATGTCGCCAGGTTGCGGCTTCAACTCGTCGACAATTTCCGCGCCCCAGCTCCCCTTCACGAACGCGTTGCTATCCACCACACCCTTGAGGATACCGTAGGGATGGTCGGAAATTTCGTTGTAGCCTTCCACAAAGGTAATCGGCGCATACACCACCGTTACGCCTTTGTCGCGGGCCGCCTCGGCGACGCGCTTGGTGTTATCCATCATGTTGTTGGTTTCCATCACACCTTTCACGGCGTTGTGTAGGGCACCGCCCTCCGAGGTAAAGTCGTTTTGATATTCGATGAGTACGAGGGCCGTTTTTTCGGGGTTCACGTTCATAACAAAGTGTCTCCTCAAACAAGTGTTGTTTTTGTAGTTTGCGCCCACAAACCCGGGCACGCCCTTCAGTATACAATCATTTTTACATCGCGCAGTGGTTAACGATCCTCACCACGCGGTATACTCATCTACTAAACGTCGACGGGGGGCCGTCTCATGCGAGTACTTACACTTTTCACGATTCTTGTTGCGGCTGTGGCCGGGGCTATCGGCTTTGGTCGGGCACGTGGGGGCATATTGCTGTATGCCAACGGCTGCCTGGAATACCTGCTAGACGACCGCACCGGCCTCGAACTCGACGTGACCCCACCCCTCGAAGGGCGTAGCTGCGGCACGGCCTTCGCCCCGAACCTGAAGCACATCGCCTACTTCAACGAGGGCGGGCTGTACGAATCGGCCCTCGACGGCAGCAACGAACATCAAATTGCCCAGGCCACCCTCCTCAGCTACCAGCAAACCTACTCGCCCGATGGCCGTTTTATCGCCTACTGGACGCACAGGCGCGGCGTACAACACGATTTGTGGCTGGTGGATTTATCGACCGGTGCACACGACCAACTCGGCACCTTCCCCCTCGATGACCGCACGTTGGTGTGGTCGCCCGATGGCACACGGCTGGCGTTTTCGGTTTTTCGCCGTTTACGCACCGAACTCATGGTGTTCGATGTTGCCACGCGCGAAGCCCGGCAGCTCACACAAAACCGCGCCTACGACGAGCAACCGGCGTGGTCGCCCGATGGCACACAACTCGTGTATACATCCAACCTGAACGGCATACCCGACCTGTATATCATCGATGTGGAAACAGAGGAAAGTCGTCAGTTGACCTTCGATGTGTATTGCAACCGGCCCACGTGGTCGCCCGATGGTCGGCGCATCGTGTTTGGTAGCGACCAAAGCGGCTGGTTCGAGTTGTTCTCGGTGTGGACCGATGGCTCCCACCTACGCCAGATTACGAACCGGCGCAGTTTGCTACCGCTTCGGCCATATTGGGTAGGGTAACCGTCACCGTCGTGCCCACATCGACGCTACTCTCCAGTTGAATCGTCCCACCTATCGCCTCGGCGTGCTTACGCGCGACCGTAAGGCCCAGGCCATTACCCGGCACCACATCGAAGTTGCTGCCACGTACCAACGGCTCGAAGACGCTTTCCAGTTCATCGGCTGGGATGCCGATACCCTGGTCGGCCACTGCTAAAACAATTTTGTCGCCCGTGACATGCGCCCGAACCTCGACCGTATCGTCGGAGAATTTGAGCGCGTTGTTCACCACCTGCACCAACACCGACAACGCCAACGAAACATCCACACACATGTCGATTTCATCGGCAACGAGTACCACCCGCTCCCGCGACGCCTCGACCTGTGTGCACGCAGTCGCCACAGCCTCCTCGCAAAAGGGCAGCAACCGGGTTTGCTCTGGGCTGAGTGCAATCGGCTCGGCGTTGGCACGTACGGCGTCAAGGATATCATCGAGCAGGCGCGTGATGTGGGTGAACTGCTGGTCGATGCGCGCCCGATGGCTCAGCAAACGCTCCTCGGAGAGTTGATCGCCATATTGCGTGAGCAGGTCGAACGACGTGCGTAATATCGACAGCGGCGTGCGAAACTCGTGGCTCAGCCGCTTAAGCAACTGTTGCTTCACGTTGGAAATCGCATTTGCCATGTCGCGCGCCATCTCCGCCCGATGAAGTTGCAGGCGTTGTTCTTCGCTCTGACGTTGGTTAGCCAGTTCGGTTTCCAGCGTTTCCACCCTGTGCATCGTTTCGAGGATTTGCGCGCGGCTATCGATCTGCTGCGTCGTGTACTGCTCGCGCGCAGCAAACTTCAGGCGCTCGTAGGCCAGGGCTTTGGGGTAGTTATCGCGCTGCTCGTACACATCGGCGAGATACTGGTAGGTCGTCACCAGCAGTTCGTAGTTGTTCTCGCGCAGGGCGAGCTTTTCGGCCTCGTGCAGAGCGTGGGCGGCGCTGTCCCAGTCTTCGAGTTGCAGGTACATGTACCCCAACACCTTGTACGTCGTCGCCGCATGGATGTCGTACTTCTGGACGATTCCTAATGCCCTTGCGATGTACTCCCTGGCCTTGTCGAATTCCCCATGGTCGACATGAATTCGGCAAAGGGAGTGCAGGGCAGCCAACTGCCCATCGGCAAATTCATGCTGCACAGCATCGTCTACACCCTTACGCGCATAGTCGATAGCCTGCTTGACCTCGCCAGAATCCAGACATATCTCGGCAATGTTGATGTACGAAAACGCCCGGGGCACATCAACGTCGTGCTTGGCCGTTAGGTCGAGCACTTGCTCGTAATAGGCCAACTCCTGACGAAAATCTCTCGGCGAAAAGAAGCGCCGCATAATGCCCTGGTTGATGAGGCCAAAGCACATCAACTCGTAGTTGTTAAGGCGGCGACCGATTTCGGTCGCCCGGTGGGCACCCCGCATAGCTTCCTGCACCTGGCCGATGCGTCGCTGATAGGCACACAAGGTTAGCAGAATATAGCCCTCTTCCACCTGTAAGCCCATCTGCTTCGCGGTTTCGAGGGCCGGCAGGGCAATGCCCGGCACATGGGCGTATTCGCGCAGCAGCACATACGCGAACGTCATTTCCACATCGCTGCGCACCACGCCCCCCACGTACCCAACCCGCTGCGCCACTTCGAGGGCACGGGCGGCAAGCCACACCACCCGACGACTATCGCGGTAGCGCTCGGCACGCGCTTCGGCTATGAGATTATCGACGGTTTCAACCGCATTTCCGGTTGTTGGCATAGTCTCACATCGTTAGGGCTTACAAAACGTGTCCGCTACACTATACACTTTAAGGCCTAAATATCTTGCTAATTTAAACACTCTTTCCAACATTTTTCGACTGTTTCGGTAAGGTAGGCCCTATGTTAACGATTCTTAACGCCCCAACCCTGCGCCCCCTCATGGAGGCCAAACGCGGTTGGATTTCGCAGGTTGTGTGGTCGCCCAATGGGAAGCTCATCGCGGCATCGGGGGCGGGTGGGGTGGTTGTATACCGTGGCTCGCTGAGTGCCCCGCCCGTGTTTATCAAAGGGCACAGCGGCCCGGTGAAGGGCCTCGCCTTCGCACCGAACGGCACCACCCTCGCCACCGCCAGCGCCGATACCACCGTTAAAGTGTGGGATTTACGCGCGGTATCGCCCACGATGCAGCCGATGACCGTCTTCGAAGACCACACCGACGCCGTAGAAAAAGTGCTGTTCGCTGCCAATGGGTTGGTCATCTCGTGCAGCGTCGACGGGACGATTCGGGTAGAGGTGCGCGGCGAACGTCGGCGTGTACTGGGCGGCCACACCGACGAGGTGAACGCCATCGCGATACAGGGGCGCACCCTCGCCAGCGGCGGCCACGACAAAACCGTCCGCCTGTGGGATTGGACGACCGGCGAGGCCATCGCTGCGTTAGAGGGCCACGCCGATTGGGTGCGCAAACTGGCCTTCAACGGCGACCACTTGCTGAGTGCCAGCCGCGATGGCACCGTGCGGGTGTGGAACATCGGCGCGCGCGAGACGGTGGGCGCGTATGCCCACCGGGGCGATGTGCGTGCTCTCGCCGTAGACGCGTCTGGCGAAATCGTCGCCACGAGCAGCATCGATGGCGCGATCCAACTGTGGGCCTTCGAAGATGGCGCGCACCTCGGCACCCTCGAAGACCACACCATGCCGGTGCTCACGCTGGCGTTTCATCCACAAAACGCGCTCTTGGCCTCCGGCGGTGGCGATAATCGCATGGTGGTGTGGGGCGTGGAGGGCTGAGTTCGATGCGTGTTCGCGCCGCGCTACCGATGGCACAATTTGCAACGTAACGTGAAATTTGTATGTATGTTTCGGTGTACCTGATTAAATATTATTTGGGCCACTTTCTCATGCTATACTTGAGACAGCGTAAGTCGACACACAAGGAACCGGAAATTACTTCATGTTCAAACACGCGGTGATTGTTGTTCTGATGGTCGTGTTGGTAGGATGCGGCACAGCCCCCGACGCACAGTTACTCCCGACGTTGGCACCCACGCTTGCACCGCCCGTCGTAGCGGATGAGCAGGCCAGTGCGGTGAACACCCCGGTCCCCACCGAAACACCCAACCTGCTCGGCGAGCGGGAGAGTGTGTTGAGTACGCTGCCGCCCACCTGGACGCCCACGCCAGCGCTCGGGCTTGGTGTGGAACCGGCAAGTACGATACAGGCTAGCCAAATCGAGGCGAGTTGGTTACCGACATCCGAAGCAGACACGCAGGCAGGGCAGGTCGTGGCGACCGAGGCTGTGGCCCTGGCGGCGCAAAACCAGGCGATGATGGTGACGCTAACGGCCATCGCCCAAAACCCTGCCGGTGCCCCCCTCGCCGAACCGACTGCGATCGCCTACCGTGATATGCCACAGACCACACTCTACGTACAGGACCCCGCACGGATGCGGACGTGCCCGACAATCGACAACGACGCGTGCCCACCGATGATGGAAATTCGCGAGGGTGAAACGGTGTTGGCACGTGGCCGCGCACTCGGTGACACTTACCGCGACAGCGACATGTGGTACTTCGTCAGTTACAGCAACACACAGGGCTACATCCACGCCACGCTGTTGGGCGATTCGCCCCCGGTACAACCTACTGCTCCTGTACCAACCGCGATCCCGAATCGTGCTTTGATCTACTTCTTCTACGCCGACTGGTGCCCCGTTTGCCAACGAGAGATACCCAACATCCGCCAGCTTGAAGCGATGTATGGCACCCGTCTCAACGTCCGGTGGATCGATACCGAGGATCGCGCGAACCAAAACCTGGCGGCTGAGTATGCGGTAAACAGCATTCCGCGCACCGTCATCATGACGGAAGATGGCACCATCTTTACGACCTTCTTCGGCGGGGTTGGCTTAACTCGATTGCGAGCGGCTGTAGACGACGTACTTTGGTGATGCCCCTACCGGCTTGAGCCAGGCGAAACACGGGCGGTGTTGCTACTACTAGCATCGCCCCCACCTGCCCCAAACGCCGATTTGGTGTATAACGGTCGGTGTTGCTGAACCGTCACGGGGATACACCTTTACCATGAGCGAAGACCACAAAACCTACGAAATGCTGTGGGACTGCCAGTTCTGCGGTACGACCAAGAACCTCGGCAAAACGCACCGCTTCTGCCCGAACTGCGGTGCCCCGCAGGAGCCTGACAGCCGCTACTACCCATCGGACGAAGAAAAGGTCGCCGTCGAAGATCACCAGTTCGTCGGCAAGGATGTCACCTGCCCAGCCTGCGGTGCGCTCAACAGCGGCGATGCCCACAACTGCGGCAACTGCGGCTCTCCCCTCGAACAGGGTGCTGCGGCATCCACCCTCGACGCGCAGAAACGTAGCGAGCGCGAAGCCTTCGAAAGCAGTGGTAGCCGCGATGTGCAACGCGAGCGTTACGCAGCACGCATGGAAGCGGCAGGCGTCGAACTGAAGCAGCGCCACGGCGAAGAGCCAGAGGAGAAAAAGGGCCGCAACCCCATTGTGCTAATCGGTGCGCTGGTAGGCATCCTGGCGGTTTGCGGCGGGTTGGCCTTCGCCTTCACACGCACCAGTGAGGCGACTGTCATCGTCACCGGCCATAGCTGGGAGCGCGAAATCGAAATCGAGGCGTATCAACAGGTCCGCGATGAGGATTGGCGCGACGCCGTCCCCAGTGATGCCTACAGCCTGCGTTGCAGCGAGCGCGAGCGGGGTACCGAACGCGTCGACACCGGGCGCGAAACCTGCGAAACCGTCCGCATCGACCAGGGCGACGGCACCTTCCGCGAAGAGCAGGAGTGTGAGCCGGTCTTCGAAAGTCGGCCAGTGATGGACGACTACTGCACCTATAACATCGATCGATGGGAGATCGAACGCGTCGTGACGACCGACGGCGACAGCCTGAGTGACAACCCCGTATGGGGCGATGCCGACATCAACACCTGCTCGCGCGACCGCGTCGGCTGCGAACGCGAGGGCGACCACAGCGAAAACTATACGGTTAGCTTCCGCAGCACCGAAAACAACGACACCTTCCGCTGCAATGTCAGCCAGAGCGAGTGGGAAAACATCGCGATCGATAGCGTGTGGACGGGCGAATCGCGCGTTGTCGCCGGCGGCCTCGTCTGCGACTCGCTGGAACGCACCAACTAACCCCTGGCTGCTTTCTACCAGGATCACGAATCGGACGCGTCGACCCTGGCGCGTCCAACCTTGCATGTGGCGATGCTCCAACGTGCCACATTGCGGTATGCTCTCCATAAAAACCGACTGGAGACAACCCGCATGACAACCACAGCCTCCACACCCCGCCGTGACGAAATTCGTGCGCTGCATCGCGAATACCGCACCTTCTACGAAATCCTCGGCGGTGCCGTCGGCGTGTTGGCACTTTTGGCCCTGGGCTACGTGCTGTTCAGTGTCACGCAAATCATCGAAGACGCGTTTTCGATGAACGTGTTTACCGAAACGGTGGGTGTGCTGGCAACGGTCGGCATCGTCGACCGGCTTGCACGGCTGCGAGCAGAGCGCGAACGCAAAGAAGAACTGATTTTCCAGATGGGCGGTGCATCGAATGAGTTTGCCATGCAGGCGGCGCGGATGCTCGCCCACAAGGGTTGGTTGCACGATGGTTCACTCCATGGGGCATGGTTGGCGCGTGCGAATCTCGCCGGTATCGACCTCGCACGCGCGAACCTGGCACGAACGCACCTCTCGTTAGCCAACCTCACCGGCGCCGACCTACACTTTGCCACCCTCACAGCAAGCGACCTCAACGGGGCGACCCTCACAAACGCGAATTTGCAGCGCGCCAATCTCACCGCGGCGATGCTCGGCACGGCACACCTCATCGACGCAGACCTGAGCCACGCCAAGCTCTCGAATGCCCATTTGCGGGGCACGGTAGCGAATGGTGCCACCCTGCAATTTACCAACCTCACCATGGCAGACTTGCGCAGTGCGCGGTCGCCCAGGGCCAATCTGCAATGGTCCAACCTCGCGCGGGCACAATTGCAACGCACAGACTTTCGCAGTGCCGTGCTGCAATATGCAAACCTGGAGGCCGCTAACTTGCTCTCGTCGAATCTCGCTAAAGCTGACCTGCTGCACGCCCGTTTCGACGAAGACACCATGTTGCCCGATGGGTCCAATTGGACCCCAGACACCGATATGGCGCGCTTCACCGACCCCAATCACCCAAATTTTTGGCAACCCGAATGGATGAACAATGCCCAAGAATAGGTCCACTGAACCTATTTTGTAGCGCCGCACGGTATCATAGGGGCAACCTGCACACACAACCGAGGACTACCCCACACCACCATGACCGAAACCAATCACCTGTCGACGCTCACCCACGCCGACCCCGCCACAGTGAAGGCCTTCGCCGAGGCGCTCCTACCCGAACTCGGTGATGTGAACGTACGCCGCAACCGCACCGGCCTCGTGATGCTCCCCGCAACCGATAGCGTACGGGGCACCGTGTTTCATCTGGGCGAGGTGCTCGTTACCGAGGCCCTCGTCGAGCTACCGGGCGGGGCACAGGGCTACGCGGCCTGCACAGGCCGCGACGCCGAACAGGCCATCGCCTGCGCCCTGCTCGATGCGGCCATCCGCACCGATGCCTTTGCCGACCGCGTTCGCGCCTTCGTCGAGGCGCAGGCCGCCGCAAACGCTGCCGCCGATGAGGCGCTCCTGCGCAACGTCAACGCAACCCGCGTGGAAATGGAGACCTTTTAGCCCATGGCCGACAACCCACAAGAACAACAGGACCGCGCAACTTTCCAGGCGTTGATGCACGCACTCAGCTTTCCTGGTCGGTTGTACGCCCTGCCGCAAGTCGATGACAAAGACCCGTTCGAAATCATTGCCGACGCGCTGCTCGACCTTGAAACGACATTCTACACACCCGTCGCCCCACTCGCAGATTACCTCAGCAGCACGGGCGCAAATGCCACCCCCCCCGCCGCCGCCGACTATCACTTTTACCCCTGGCTCGACGCCGATGCGCTGCCGAAAATCCAGGCTGCGAGCATCGGCACCCAGCAATACCCCGACCAGGGCGCAACGCTCATCATCGGTATGGGCGGCGACGACGAGACCTCGTTCACCCTCACCGGGCCGGGGATACAAACCACCGAAGACCTCACCGTTCGGGGTATCCCGGCGGGCTTCTGGGATGTCCGGGCGAAGCGCCTGAAATATCCGCTGGGCTGGGATGTTTTTTTCGTGGGCGGCGATGGCGTCGCCGGGTTACCCCGCACCACGCAAGTCATACCAAAGGAGGGCTAAATGGCCTACGTCGCAACCAAGGGTGGCGAGGAAGCCATCCAACAGGCCGAACGCCTGTACCACCAACTGAAGGGTCCGGTCACGAAAAAAGCCGTAGAAACGGTGCTGCACACCATGCCCATGCTCGTCGACCGGGTGATGGGCGAAGGCTCACTGTACGCGCCAGAACTCGCCGCGCTGGCACTGGTCCAGAGTGGCGGCGACCTCTACGAGGCAGTGCTGCTGCTGCGTGCATTTCGCTCGACGCAGCCGAGGCTGGCCTACGCCCAACCCATTGCGCCGGATAACACGCTCACCGTTCGTCGCATTTCGGCGGCCTTCAAGGACATCCCCGGCGGGCAGGTGCTTGGCCCCTCGCTCGACTACAGCCATCGCCTGCTGCGCCTCGGTGTGCTCGATGGCGACCCGGATGACGGGATGCCCGCCGTCGAGCCAGCGGCGACACCCGCCGAACCGACGTATCCGCTGCTTGCCGATTGGGAGCGCCAGAACGGCCTCATCACCGAGGTGGAACCCGACCCCGCGCCAGAAAACCCCGCCCACATCCCCGACCTCACGCGCGAGGCCGTCTCGACGCCCGCGCCGCGCGCGCATCGGCTGCAAGCCCTGGCCCGTGCCGAAACCGGCGGGACGCTCTCACTCGGTTATGCGGCGATGCGCGGCTACGGCTTCACCCACCCCACCGTCAACGAGTTACGGTTAAGCTACGCCGAGGTCAACATGACGAACCCGGTCACGGGCGAGGCGTTCAGTGCGGGGCGGGTGCGCTACAGCCAGGGCGAGGTGGTTTCGGTGGCGAAGGACGCCCACGGCGGGTATCAGGTGGGGTTTACCGCTACCTTCGGCTGGAACGAGGTCAAGCTGATTGCGGGCGCAACGCTCGACATGGAGATGAACAGCGACAACCCGCACGCCGCCCACACCGAGGATTTCGTGCTCTACCACACCGAAACCGTCGAAAGCAGCGGCTTCTGCATTCACTTTAAGCTACCGCACTACGTGACGTTCAATAGCAGTGTGGATACCATCCGCCGGTTGCAACTCACGGCGCAGTACCCGGGCCTCAACCTCGATGTGGCGGATGACGACGCCGAAACGGACGACGCCCCCGCAACCGCCGAGGCGTCGTCGTAGGGTTCGTCGAATCGGCGAACTGGCCATCGTGGCACACATCGCGTAGGGGCGAGTCATGGACTCGCCCGCCCTGCTCAAGCACCCAGCCCTTCGTTTTCGTTACCCCGCCACCCCTTCACGGACACCGCCCGCAAGCTGCTCCAACACGCTGAGCAACTGCACCTGCCACGCGGCCATGTCGTCCTCGTACAAATCGAAGACCACCGCCGTACGCGTCACATCGATGCCCTCGCCGAGTTGCGCGGCCAACGCGCGCCGGTCGATATTCGGCAGGTACGGCAGCTTGATCTGCAACTGGCCCTTCCGCGCGATGACGGCGGTTGCCCCGGCGGCCTGCGCCAGCAGCTTCACATCGATTTGGAACAGCAACCCACGCACCGCAGGTGGCAGCGTCCCGAAGCGATCTTCCAGTTCCTCGCGCATCAGTTGCACGTCTTCCTGCGCGCTCAGGTCCGCAATGCGACGGTACAACTGCAACCGCAGCGCGATTTCGGGAATCCAGTCTGTCGGCAGGTAGGCGGGCGTCGGCAAGTCCAGCGTGACTGTCTCGGTCGGCTGGGCCGCATCGGCGTCGAAGTTGTTTTCGGTGCGCAGCGTATCCACGGCCTGTTGCAGCATCTGCGTGTAGAGGTGCAACCCCACGCTGCTGATGTTGCCACTCTGCTTTTCGCTGAGGATGTCGCCCGCGCCACGGATTTCCATGTCGCGTAGGGCAATCTGGAAGCCTGCGCCGAGTTGGGTGTTCTCGCCAAGTGTTTCCAGCCGCGCGTGCGTCTCCTCGGTGAGGCGGTTGTGCGCCGGGTGGAAGAAGTACGCGTAGGCCTGCTGCGCTGCGCGCCCCACCCGCCCCCGTAGCTGATACAACTGCGCCAACCCGAACCAGTCGGAGCGGTCCACGATGAGCGTGTTTGCCGTGGGGATGTCGATGCCACTCTCCACGATGGAGGTACTCAGCAGAATGTCGTACTCACCCCGGGCGAAGGCGCGCATCACATTGCCGAGCGTGCGCCCGTCCATTTGCCCGTGCCCGGTGACGATCCGCGCCTCCGGCACGATACGCTCCAACTGTTCGCGCACGCCATCGATGGTGCGCACGCGGTTGT
>CAYSVE010000132.1:0-11090 GCA_964434365.1 uncultured Anaerolineaceae bacterium
GGGCACATTGATGACGAGATCACCGAGGACGCAGGCCGCGCACGACAGCCGGTTTTCACCGAGGTTGTGCCGCTCGGCGTAAGCAACCTCGACCACGTCGGGCACAGAAATATGGTCCTCCGCCACGGTGATACCGTGCTTTGCAAACTGCCCGAACTCGGGAGAAATTTGGCACTTACCACATACCTGCCGTCCACCACAAATCGACTCAATTTCGACGCCGAGCATTTGCGCCGCTTCTAACACGGTCATCTCATGTGGAACTGCGCCGCGCTTGCCGGACGGCATCAGAATGATCTGGTGATTATCGTTATTACTCATACCAATAAGCCTTGTTACGCGTACTTCACGCGCGGGGACAACCCAGCTTCGGACAAAATTTCGGGCACAACCGCTTCTTGCTTGAAGGCCATCATATGAATACCGGCGATCCCTTCGATCTCACGCACAGCTTCGATGACCTCGGCGCAGATGCGCATACCCTCGTATTTTTGTTGCTTCTTGGGGGTTTTCTTTAGTCGCTCGATGATGTGATCGGGAACCCAAACACCCGGCACATTTTCGCGCATCCACTCGGCTGCGCGTGCCGACCGCAACGGCCCCACCCCCGCGAGGATGTATACCCGCTCGTGCAAGCCCATATCGCGGACCTGCGTCATATATTCTCTAAATCTTGGTATGTCGAAGCAATACTGAGTTTGAACGAAATTAGCACCTACGTTTACTTTTTTCGCGAGCCGCCGAGGCCGCGCAAAATAAGGGGGTGCGAAGGGGTTCGCCGCCCCGCCGACAAACACACGGGGTGGGACCGTTAGTTCGCGGCCACTGAGGAATGCCCCTTTATCGCGCATGTGCTTTACGGTTTGTATCAACGTGATGCTATCCATGTCGAAGACCGGCTTGGCCTGCGGGTGATCGCCAACCTGTACGCCATCGCCCGTGAGGCACAACACGTTGTGGACACCCAACGCCGCCGCCCCGAGGACATCGCCCTGCATAGCGATTCGGTTGCGGTCTCGGCAGCTTACTTGCAACACTGGTTCATAGCCGCCCTGCACTAAGATCGCGCACGCCGCGACGCTACTCATATGAACGTGCGCCCCACTGGCATCGGTCACGTTGATTGCGTCGACTGAGTCCTGAAAGACAGCCGCATTGTCGAGCACAGCCTGCGGGTCAGCACCGTCTACCGGGCCAAGTTCAGCAGTAACAACGAACTCACCACGGCGTAGCTTCGCCTCCAACGTGCCGTCGGAGTGCGGTACTTCATCAAGAAAATTTCTCATCGGGTTCAGGACACAATCTCGCGCCATTCGTTCGGCACGTTTTCATTTTCATCGTCGAGCATGTTGAGGAAGGCGGACGTTCCTTCGAGGCGGCGATCGAGCGGGGGCTGCACGATCATGATGTCGTTCGCATAAATTGTCATCTGTTCGGCGCGTTCCCACGCCTCTAGCCACACACAGGTTATATCGGGGTCCACCTCGCAACGCCCATCATGGCGGACACCCCCACAGGGGCCGTTTCGCAGGTTTTTGGGGCAGTTCATCGGGCAGGTCATACCTGTCGTGTGGAGCGTGCACTGGCCGCACATCTGGCAATTGAAAATCGCCTGTTTGCTCAACCGCTCTGCCCCTTCGAAAGCACCTTCCAGGCGATGGTATCCCACACGCTTGAAGATCGGCTTCAGCCAGGTCAACATCTGGATAGTACGTTTATAGGTGTGTTCGAGGACTACAGGCTTGTTGCGCAAACGACTCAAAATCGACATAGGACGTTCTTTCATAAAAATTTAGTTTCGTTGCATCTGACGGCGCATCCAAAGCGCACACACATCGTGGATTTGGCCTAGGTGCACCAGATCATGATTGACGATGGTTTGGATTTGCCCCTGAAGTGTCGTCGGCCCGTTGACGGAGTGAACCGCAGGGCGCACCCAATCGGTGGGCGTGTAGACGTAGATTTGCTGAAGGGTGTGTTGGCGTTGTGCATGGAGTTCATCCAGTAACGCATCCATGCCAAGTGTGCTGTGCGGCGGTGCTTCGGCAGGGCCAAACCCCAGCACAATTGGATTATCGGCATGGGCAATACACTGCAACCGCTCACGGAACAACGGTTCGCAGTTTGCGAGGTGCGCCACCACCATATGGACGCTCCACTCGTGGGGAGTGGGTTGCCACAAACGTCCCTCATGTGGGGTGTTACCTAGCGCTTTCCGAATCGACACAGGCAAGCCATACATTGCCTGCACAAGCGCGTTGACATTTGTGAAATCCACCATTGGGGCTGTTTCCAGCACACTTGCCTTCAGTTGTGGCACAGTGTAACGGAAGCTCTACCACAGAGACCCTAGTACCAGTACACCAAATGCTAAGATCAACCTTGTTTACCGTGTACGAAAAATCCCACTCTGATGGAGTTTGTAGGTCTTTATCGCTACCGACAGATTGAGTTGGTTTTGCGTATTGCGTAAATCTAGGCCAATGGCCCCCTGAATTCGCTCCAGGCGATAGATGAGGGTATTGCGATGCACAAACAGGTTTTCTGCCGTGTCCTTGATGTTACCCCCTGTATCCAAAAAAGTTTCGAGGGTTTGCAACAATTTTTTGTTGTTGATGTGGTCATCCTCAGCCAATCGCTCGATGACCTGATAGAACGTATTGGCTGCGAGTGTTTGTTTGGGGATTTGTCGAAGCCAGTAGAGTAACCCGAGGTCTTCGAACATGACCACCGGCTCGCCAAAGCCCACAGCATCGGCGATAGTCAGGGCCTCTTGGGCTTGTTCGTAGCTTATGGCCACCATTTCGAGGCGCTCTGCGGACATCCCCACACCAATAACCATCGGTTCGCTGCCGTTGTCCTTGCCCAACGCCTCGTATAAATGCTGTGCGATGGCCCGCCCTTCGGGTCGGTGGTGCGTTTGAAGCACGACCATCACCTGCCCCTCGCGGGCGACGACAAACGCCTTCACCATCGGCTCTAGCGCTTCTTCGATGGTACGAGCAAGCTGAGCGGTATCGAAAGGTGAAACCAGCGGGCTACTGACCACCAAAACCTGATACTGCTGATTCATGCGAAAGTCGACGATCGTCGCCTGGTTTTTGAGGCGCGTACTGATGCCCTCGTGAGCCTGCAACAATTCGTCGAAGAAATCGCCGCGCACTTTCATCTGTGTTTCATAGACGGCCTGTTCTTTGTACATCAACAGGGCAGCGATGGTCGCCGCTTGCCCGATCGCCATTTCGTCGAGTGGGGTTAGCTCTTCGTCTCCACCGAGTATCCAGATATACCCGATAATTTGCCGGGCAACGATAATCGGCGAAACAATGCGCTCTATCTCCAACCCTACTTTAGGGTTCGCGCGGATGCGCACCGACTGCCGCATCGTCAGCAGTTGCCGATACAGGCCCGAGGCCACAAGCTCGTCGATGACAGGTTGTGAGGTGTGTCTGTTCTCGACACTTCGCCGCCGGGCCGTGTCGATGCTCCCGCGTTGGGCATGTGCCAACAACTCGAAGGACGCATTCTCGATCGTGATCGACTTATCAAGAAAATCTGCCAGGCGCTCGACAATATCATTAAGGGTGCCGCCATCGAGAACGATTTCGGTGAGGGTGTGGTGCATCGTCTGCACACGTTGTTGAAGCGCGTAGTGGTCGTTGATGATGTAGGTAAAAATGGTCTCGGTCACTTCGACGAAAGGCACATCACCGGGCAACTCAATAATCGGGAAGTCGAGCCGATTGGCTTCGTCGATCATAATTTGGGGTGTAGCTTCGAGGTAATGCCCCACAGAGATCACCATCCCGGCGATGCCCCAGCGCTTGAGTTCTGCAATAATGTTCTGCTGGCGTTCGAGGTTGGCCCGCAGGCCAAAACCCACCGTCAAGATGAGTTCGCTGCCTTTTGTCCAGGTTGGCTCTTCGCGTTCTGGCATCGAAACGATATGCACCCAGCGTATCGGTTTACCCTGCCCACTGTGCCCGGCCACGAGGCGAGCCTGTTCGAAAACGGGAAGCTGGAGAGCATCGGCAATTGTTAACATAACGACAAGTATCACTGCACAAATATTCGGCACCAGATTAGGTTATCATAAACCAATAACTGCCCATTTCGGCGCATTAGAATTGCTAGAAATTCATTATAATAATCGTGCGGCTTAACCAGACCATGACCATTCCATCCGACATAGAGATCGCCCGCCAGGCCAATTTAGTTCATATCAACAAAATTGCAGAGGAAATGGGGTTAGACCCAGACACCGACCTTGAGCATTACGGCAAACACATCGCCAAGGTAAACCTCAGCGCGCTAGAAAAACTGAAGGACCGCCCAGACGCCAAATACGTCGACATCACTGCGATTACGCCCACGCCACTCGGCGAGGGGAAATCCACGACGACGGTGGGCCTTGGGCAAGGCATGAACCACATCGGCAAGAAGGCAATCGTCACCTTGCGCCAGCCGTCGCAAGGGCCGACGTTCGGCATCAAGGGCGGGGCCGCAGGGGGCGGCTACAGCCAAATCGTGCCGATGGAGAATTTCAACCTCCACCTCACCGGCGACATCCACGCGATTTCGGCAGCGCACAACCTCATCGCGGCGATGATCGATGCCAGCGTTTACCACAAAAATAAGCTCAACATCGATATTCACAATATCCCGTGGCGGCGGGTCGTCGATCTCAACGACCGGGCACTGCGTAATGTCGTTCTCGGCCTCGGTGAGCGCGGCGACGGCGTGCCACGCCAAACCGGCTTCGACATCACCGTGGCATCAGAGCTAATGGCAATCCTCGCGCTCACGACTTCGCTGCAAGACCTGCGCGAACGCGTCGGGCGGATGGTCGTCGCGTACGATCGCGACAAGAACCCTGTCACCGCCGAAGACATCCAAGCGGCAGGGGCGGCGACTGTGCTGCTGCGAGACGCAATTAAGCCCAACTTAATGCAAACACTGGAAAACTCGCCTGCGTTGGTGCACTGTGGCCCGTTCGCGAACATCGCACACGGCAACTCCTCCATCCTCGCGGATATGATCGCGGTGAAGTGCTCGGACTACGTGATTACCGAATCTGGCTTCGGGGCGGACATCGGCGCGGAGAAGTTCTTCAACATCAAATGCCGCGCAAGTGGCCTGCGTCCACACGCTGCCGTGCTCGTCGCGACGGTGCGCGCGCTAAAGATGCACACCGGACGCTATAAGATCGTACCGGGCAAGCCACTCGCACCCGAGCTGGTTGAGGAAAATGTGACCGATGTCGAGGAAGGTGCGGCCAACATGGTGCGTCACCTTGAAAACCTGCGGAAGTTCGGCATCAACCCAGTGGTGGCCGTTAACATCTTCAATACGGACACACAGAAGGAAATCGACGCGATCAAGCGCATCGCGCTCGAATCGGGCGCGGTCGGCGTGGCGGAAGCCCGTCACTGGGCCGAAGGCGGCCCCGGTGCTGCCGAACTCGCCGAGATGGTTGTCTCCGCGTGCGAACAGCCCAACGACTTCAAGCTCCTGTACGATGTCGATCGGCCCATCAAAGAGAAGATCGAAACAATCGCGCGCGAAATCTACCGTGCTGATGGTGTGGAGTACACACCACTGGCCGAAAAGCAGATCAAGCTATACGAAGACAAGGGCTTCGGTGCGATGCCCATCTGCATGGCGAAAACGCATCTCAGCTTTACGTCCGATCCGAAGATCAAAGGCGCGCCAACAGGCTTTACCATCCCCATCAGCGATGTAAAAGCGTCCGTGGGGGCCGGGTTCATTTACCCACTCATTGGACCTATCCGCACGATGCCGGGGCTATCTTCGTCACCGGCAGCGCACAATGTGGACATCGATGAAAACGGGAATGTGGTAGGCTTGTTCTAAAAAAAGAACCTTTTGAGGAACGACTTGTATGCAACCCGACAAGACTATTCGCACAACCTGCCCCTATTGTGGGGTAGGTTGTCAGATGAACCTCCGCATCAAAGATGATACGATTTACCGCGTCGAAGCTCCTTTCGACGCTGCGCCGAACTTCGGCAACCTGTGTGTAAAAGGTCGCTTCGGGCTAGATTTTGCGACGCATCCCCGCCGCCTGCAAACGCCACTCATCCGCGACGGTGAGCGGGGCAACTTCCGCGAGGCGACGTGGGACGAGGCTCTCACGCTCGTTACAGACAAGCTCAGCCAAATTGTGCAAGAAAGCGGCGGTGACGCTGTCGCGACGTATGCGTGTGCGAAGGCCACCAACGAGGACAACTACGTCTTCCAAAAGTGGGTGCGCGCTGTGATGAAAACCAACAACGTAGACCATTGTGCGCGGTTATGCCACGCGGGCAGCGTCACGGGGTTGCAGCTTGCCATCGGCTCTAGCGCGATGAGCAATAGCATCGCAGAGATGGAAAACCTCGACACATTCATCGTGACTGGGTCCAACACCACAGAGACCCACCCGGTGATTAGCCTGTTCTTGAAGAAGGCTGTTCGACAGAACGGTGCCAAGCTGATCGTCATCGACCCAAGGCAGATCGAACTGACGGATTTTGCCACGCTATGGCTCCGCCAGAAGCCCGGCACCGATGTTGCCATCTTCCAGGCAATGGCGCACGTCATCGTGACGGAGCAACTCTACAATCGCGAGTTCATAGCCAGCCGAACCGAAGACTTTGATGATTACGTCGAGTCGTTGGAGCCGTTCACACCAGAGTGGGCTGAGGAAATCAGCGGTGTTCCAGCGGATGACATCCGTGAGGCCGCGCGCCTCTACGCTAATGCAGGTCGTGCCGCGTTCTACTGGGGCATGGGCATCAGCCAGAGTGTGCACGGCACAGACAACGCGCTCTCGCTGACCAACCTCGCCCTGATGACCGGCCATGTGGGCAAACCGGGTACAGGACTGAATCCGTTGCGTGGGCAGAACAATGTGCAGGGTTGCTCCGATAGTGGCGGACTGCCGAATGTCTACACCGCATATCAGAAGGTCAACGACCCTGCAACCAAGGCTAAGTTCGAAGAAGCGTGGCACACCGCCCTCTCACCGGACCCCGGCCTGACCGTTACCGAGATGGTCGACGGCGCGCTGACGGGCAACATTCGCGCAATGGTCGTCATGGGCGAAAATCCAATGATGAGCGAGCCGAACCTTGCCCATGCGCAACACGCCATCGAAGCGCTGGACTTTATGGTTTGCATAGACATCTTTATGAACGAAACCGGTGAAATGGCAGACGTGATTCTACCGTCAGCCAGCTTCGCGGAGAAAGACGGCACCTTTACCAACAGCGATCGTCGTGTGCAGCGTGTTCGCAAGGCCTTGCCCGCCGTTGGAGAAAGCCGCGCTGACTGGGAAATCGTATGCGACATTGCCAGACGTATGGAAGCGAAACTCGGCGTGGAGCAGAGTGCCGGTTTTGACTACGCGAACCCTGGCGAAATCTGGGAAGAGATGCGCGCCGTCACACCCGATTTCTACGGTATAACCTACGAGCGGATCGACCGCGAAGGCGGCGTCCATTGGCCGTGCCCCTCGCTAGACCATCCCGGTACACCTTACCTATTCGAGGAGGACTTCCCGCGTGGGCGTGGCAAGTTCTGGTCGCTGGAATATGGCACCGACAGCGAATTGCCAGACGACGCATATCCCTACCATCTCACGACGGGCCGGGTGCTGTTTCACTGGCACGGCGGTACGATGACACGCCGCTCTAAGCTTGATGACGCCTTCCCAGAACCGATCCTCGAAATGCACCCGGACGATGCGCATGAGCTACAGATCGTATCCGGTGATTGGGTGGAAGTGACATCACGCCGAGGCAGTATCGTGTGCCGGGCGATGGTCACCGGGCGCTCACCTGTGGGGACGGTCTTCTTGCCGTTCCACTTTGTTGAGGCAGCGGCAAATATCCTCACGTTGGACAAAATCGACCCGCGCGCGAAGATACCGGACTTCAAGATGACGGCTGTTCAACTCGCGAAGGCGGAGCGCCCCGCCCGGGACGGCTCTGATTTGCCGCTAGACGAACGCGGCGCGATCAAAGACCCGGTGCGGTTCGTGCACTAGCCATGATTGCGGTAATCGCGGGTGGCAAAAGCTCACGGATGGGCACGGACAAGTCGTTCGTGCTCCTTCGGGGCAAGCCCATTATCGAGCATGTTATCGAGCGTATGAGGGCTATCGGAGAGCCGTTTTTGGTCACCAACAGGCCCGATGACTACGCTTACCTTGGATTGCGCATGGTCGGTGATGTTGTGCCGGAAAAAGGCGCACTCGGCGGCATACATGCAGCGATCTACCACAGCCCTTCCGAGCATGTGATGGCCGTTGCTTGCGATATGCCATTCGTCGAAGCAGCACTGCTGCAACATCTCTACGATCTTCGTACAGGCTACGACGTCGTTGTACCGCGCGTCGAACGGTATCCGCAGGGTCTGTACGCGGTCTACAGTAAGGGTTGTCTACCTCATATCGAGAGCCGATTCGCTGAGGATCGACTAAAGGTCATTGGCTTTTACGATGAGGTTCGCGTGCGGTACCTCGATGAACCAGATTACGCCGCATTCGACGCCACTGGTCGGTCGTTCTTCAACGTGAATACACCCGAACAACTCGAACAAGCTCGCCAGCTTGCAAATTCTTAGGAAATACGATGTTACTTTCTGGAATCGATGTCAATTTGGAGCAGTATGTAGGGCAGGGCCGCGATGCGCTACTGCCTGCGTTGTGGGATGTTCAAACGGCCCATGGTTACATCAGCCCGGATGCAGTCCGCGAGATTTCGCACATTCTGCGGGTGCCGGAGGCCGAAATTTTCGGTGTCGTTGGCTTCTACACGATGTTTCATAACAAACCGACGGGGCGCAAAATCGTACAGGTGTGTACCAGCCCGACGTGCACAACACTGCGTGGCCCACAAACCCTGAACTCACTATGCGAAAGCCTCGGCATCAAACCCGGTGGAACCACCGACGATGGCGAGTACACCGTGATTGCCACCGAGTGCCTTGGCCTGTGCGATCACTCACCCTCGGTGCTTGTAAGCGAGCGCGGGCACGGCGAAACCCTCTACGGGCATGTCGACGATGCTGACGCATTTCTCGCCGATAAGTCGGGGTTCGTGTACAGCAATAACGCCTACACATCGCCCGGCATTTTGCTCGATGAGCACCCACCAACCGCAGATGACTATGTAGCCCTCAACAAATTGCTGGGTGGTATCTCACCAGATGATGTCATCGCAGAAATCGAGGCATCTGGCCTGATCGGTCGTGGGGGGGCAGCCTTCCCAACCGGCATGAAGTGGAAGTTCACGCGTGCCACCGACGGTGACCCAAAGTACATCGTCTGCAATGCCGATGAAAGCGAACCGGGCACCTTCAAAGACCGTATTTTGCTGGAGCAATACCCCCACTTGCTGCTCGAAGGAATGGCTATCGCCGGGTATGCCATCGGTTCGCAGAAGGGTTACCTCTTCCTGCGAGGTGAGTACCCGTTAGCAGCACAAATTTTGCAGGCTGCCATCGACGACGCGGTCGCCGCTGGGTCTCTCGGAGACAACATTGCAGGTAGTGGCTTCAGCTTCCACATCGAGCTACGACGCGGGGCGGGCGCGTACATTTGCGGTGAGGAAACCGCGCTCTTCGAAGCGATCGAGGGCAAGCGCGGCTTCCCGCGCATCAAGCCACCGTACCCCACCACCCACGGCCTGTTCGGCAAACCGACCGTCATCAACAATGTGGAAACCCTGTGCAACGTACCACACATCATCGAAAACGGCGCAGACTGGTTCTGTGGCTACGGCACCGAAAAGAGCACTGGCACCAAGCTCGTTTCGGTGAGTGGCAACGTGTGCAAGCCTGGCGTGTACGAACTCGAACCTGGCCTATCCCTGCGCGAACTCATCGAAGACCGTTGCGACGGCGTCGTGGGTGAGTTACAAGCCGTGCTGATGGGCGGCGCTGCGGGTACGTTTCTGCTACCCGATGAACTGGATGTATCGCTCACGTTCGAGACGTTGCGTGCGGCGGGTAGTACCTTCGGTTCTGGTGCGATTATGGTCATCAACACCGAAACGGACCTGCGCGACGTCCTGAAGAGCCTTGGGCACTTCTTCAAGCACGAGAGCTGTGGCAAGTGCTTCCCGTGCCAGCTCGGCACCCAACGCCAAATGGAAGTACTTAATCGGATGAACACCCCCCACCCTGGCGATGCCCAACGCCTGACGGACATCGGCCACACCATGACCGAAGCGTCCATCTGTGGATTGGGTCAAACCGCAGCGATGGCTGTCATGAGTGCGATGCAAAAATTCCCCCACTTGTTCGAGGAAAAATCTTAATGTCGGAAAAAACTGTTACCCTGACCATCGACGGTCAGGAAATCACCGTGCCAGAAGGTACCACGCTGCTAGAAGCTGCCGAGATGATCGGCAAAGAGATACCGATCATTTGCTATAGCGACAAAACCACGCCAAACGGACTTTGCCGCCTGTGCGTGGTAGACGTCAATGAGGGGCGCGTGTTGCAGCCCGCGTGTATCGCGCCCTGCCAAGCAGATTCGACGGTGGAAACGCGTAACGGGCGCGTCGACCGGAGCCGACGTACCATCCTCGAAATGTTGGATAGTGCGGTAAACCTCGACGAAGCGCCGGAAATCCAGACCTACATGGCAGATTACAACGCCGACACCGAACGCTTCCCCGAGGCGAAAGCCCGTGAGCACCCCGTCTACGATGACAATCCATTTTATGTGCGGGATTACGGCCAGTGCGTCACATGCTGGCGTTGCGTGCAGGTATGCGCCGAGGATGCCCAGTACACGTTTGCCCTTACGCTCGATGAGCGGGGCTTCGATACGTCGGTCTCGACGACGTTCAACGCTGGCATGACCGACTCGCCGTGCGTGTTCTGCGGGCAGTGCATCGATGTGTGCCCGACGGGGGCGCTCAAACCGAAGGTGGAGTGGGGACTCGACCAGGGCATGTCGTCAGACGAGATTCGGCAGATGACGCGTAAGCCGAAGAAGCGAGCCAACGGTGCCTGAACGCGGTTACATCCCCCACACCTATTGGCCGGTTTCGCGCGATGCCGCCGAACCCACCGAT
>CAYSVE010000133.1:0-11006 GCA_964434365.1 uncultured Anaerolineaceae bacterium
CTGCCATGGGGGTCTCTCCATTCGTGTACGGGCATTGTCCCCAATAATAATACTCTACTCTGTGGTCGCATGCTGCCCACAACGTATTGAAAACGCAAATCGCCCAGCGGTTCGGTGAGATGGGGTATCGGGTGCAGGGTGGCGCTGCTTATATAAAAATGGTGGGGTTAACAGCGGAAAAAAATGCCGCCGACGTTAGTCGGCGGAGATGAGGGAATTTTCGCTGATGGTGCTTTCGCAGTTTGGGCACTCCCACAGGTAATTGATGTAAATGCCTGTGCGGTCGCCGACGGCCTTCGGCCAGTGCTGCTCACCGAGGAAGGTGAACGTGCCCACGCGCTTGCACGACGGGCAGCATGCGGTGTGCTCGGTGCGGGTTTCTTCCGCCATGTATACAGTACTCACTCGTGATAACCTCTCCCAGTAAATATAAGGTGCTTGCAGCCTACCATGAATAATGTATGAATGGTCTGCCTTGGTAGCCTATCCGTAGGTTCAGCGTAGGCTTTATGAGCGTCTTACATTGCATTCTACCGTAAAGCATTGCCGTGCTGCTGTACCCTAACTGTGTACTAACTTACTCGTACAATCTCTGTACAAAGTATGCGATGTTAGGGTCGGGGTGTGGGCGACGATGCCACAGTTATTTCGGCCACATCCCGCGAGACCGTAAACTAAGCGGACTCGATCTCAACCTATGGTAGCAATCCTTCGGTGCTTTCGATGATGGCACGGGCCGTCCGTGGGAAATGTGTTCGAGGTTGCGTGATACACGTTACAGTCATGTCGCGTAGGGCCGTTTTATCATGTATTGATGAAGATCGTTTCATTGTGCTGAGGTGGTTCGGATGCCGATTAAGTTTTACGCCGACCCAGACCATCCCGACATATTCCACTGGAAGTTCACTGGCCGGTGGACTCCCGAAGAGTTTTTCCCGTTGAACGCTGAAGCCAACCGGCAAGTCAGTGCCATCGCGCCGACGCCGGTGTACGAAATTGTGGACATGCGAGAGAGCGGCCCACTGCCACCGAACATACTCGGGGTGCTCACACAGGCGGATATGGGCGGCGTCGATAATTGGACGATGAGTGTGATCGTGTCGGAGTCTGGTTTATACAAAATCATCCTGAATGTGGCGCACAAGGTCTACCCGCGGTTGAGCGCGCGCTTTCAGCTGGTGTATGCCGTCGACGATGCGATGCGGATTATCGAGGAGGCGCGCGCCAACGCGTGCACCAACATCACGAATTAGGTTCAGTTCTGGACCGTGTCGGCTTGAAGGGCTGGGTGGGGCCGTCTTTACCGTTGTGCAACAGCGGCTCAGGCGGGTCTATCCACCGGTTGAACAACACCCGGGTGGGGTCTTGCCGAAGCAGGTTCTTCCGGAGTTCGGGGTAGGTGTGCAGGTTCGCGGCGAGCGCGGCCAGCAATCGTTTGGCCTTCTCGGCGTGCTCCTGGGCTTTGGCGCTATCCTTGTGCGCGAGGCTGAGTGCATAGTGGCACATCCATACATCGCGCCCCCCGTACGATTGTTCGTTATCCAATGCCCAACCGAGCGTGCGGAGGGCGTTTGGCGCGCCGAGTTTGTGCATACTGAGGCCCTGCCACAGCAAGCCCCGGCCATACAACACCGGGTTGTGCTGCTGTGCCACCTTGCTGAACGACTCTGCGAGCTGTACGCATTCGTCATCGTGGCCCGTAAGCGAGAGCGCATGCAGCAACAACAATTGCACGACATTGCGATCGTAGGCGTTGGGGTAATCGCGCGCGGCGGCCTGCCGAACCAGCTTCAACCCGGCCCTGTGTTTTCCCAGGCCTATCATACACAGGCCGCGGTTCACATCGAGCAGCGGTTCCTCGTGGTGGATGCGCTCGCGCATCTTTTCGGCTTCGTCGAGGGCGGCCAATGCGCGCTTGTAGTCGAACAAATTGCGGTAAATTTCCGCCAGGTCGCGCAGGTCCATCACCAGGTAGCTGAGGTTCTCTTTGGCGCGGTTCAGGCGCAGCACACTTTCGAAGTTCCGCAGCGCCACGACCATATCGCCCTTATCGCGCGCGATGCGCCCGAGCATACTCAGCACAGCGGCTTTTTCGCGGCTGCCCTCCTGCGCGAAGCGCAACGCCCGCCCCTCGTACAGGGCGGCTTCTTCGAGGCTGCCACGCACCCAGAACAACTGCCCAAAGGCTCGCAGCACCATCGATTGCAGGGTATCCTTGCCGGTGCTGTCGAAGTACTGGTAAGCCTGCGTGAGCGCCTCTAGCGCCTCTTCGTAGTTGCCGAGGCTGCAATGCGCGTTGCCGAGTGTCGTGGCGGCGGTCACCCGCTCTTCGATGAGGGTATCCTCCGGCAGTTCGCCCATGAGCATGAGCGCGGTCTGGCTGGTGGCTGTCGCCTCGGAGTAGCGGCGACGGGCGTGCAGCAGGCGCGCTTGCAGCATCCACAACCGGCTGACGAGCGGCAGGGCCGCCTCGCGCGGGACGGTGCGCGCAGAGGCCAGCCCGGTTTCGACGAGGTTGAGCGCCTCGGAAAGCTGGCCGCGGTCCATTTGTGCTTCCACGGCGGCGACGTACGTTTCCAGGGCACGTTCGTGTTCACCGGCACTTACGTAGTGCTCGGCAAGCGTATCGAGCAGGTCGGGGGTATCCCACACGCGCTCATTCAGCCAAGCCGCCACCTGCCGGTGATAATCGGTGCGGGCGGCGCGAGTGAGCATCTCGTAGGCCACCTCGTGATACAGCGTGTTGCGGAAGCGATACTCGTGGGTGCCTGCGAAGCGGCTCTCGGGCTTTTCGACGATGAGACCGCGCGCGACCAACGATGCAAGCGTCTCGCTGGCGTCGAAGTCCGCGAGGGTTTCCACCGCGCCATCCCAGAAGGTTTGCCCCACCACGCTCGCAATTTGCACGACGCGGCGCGCACTGCCCAGCAAATCGTCTAGGCGGGCTTGCAGCACCCCGAGCAGGCCATTCGGTAGGGCGGAGGCCATCGTGAGGTACTTCATCATATTCACGTGGAAGCGATCGTTGGTGGTCTTCTCGAACACACCGTTGTCGAACAGCATACGCAAGAACTCCTCCACGAACAGCGGGTTGCCCTCGGCGCGGCTGCTGATGAGCGTCGGCAGTGCCTCGGGGACATCGTCGACGTGGGCCATAATCGCGCGGATGAGGTGCCCTGTCGACGCTTCGCTGAGCTGCTCCAGGGTGATGCGCATGTGGTTCGCGTGCCCACTGAGGTAGCGCGGGTACTGTTGGCGGAACTCTGGCCTGGCCCCTACAAGCAGCAGCACCCCCCTGCCGCTGACCTGCGTGAAGCGCTCCAGCATGCGAATGGAGGAAGGGTCGGCGAGTTGGGCGTCATCGACGACGATCATCAGCGGGTTGTCGGTCGCCAGCGCACTGAACCAGCGCACCAGCCACTCGTAGCCCTGGTCTTCGCCGCCGGTGCGGCGGAGCGCTTCGGTATAGGGGCTATCGGCGAAGCCATACCCCGCCAAATACCCGACGACCTCGGCGGTGGCTTTGGCCTCGGGGGCATCCCAGGTATCGCAGATGTAGCGCAGAATACGCTCCTCGGCGTGCTCGGGCTGCATACCCTCGGTGAGGTTGCACGTGGTCTCTAGCAAATCGCGCAACAGGCCAAACGACGTCTCGCGGCGCTCGTAGTGCCCGTTCATGTTCAAAAGCTGGTAAGGCCGCGCATCGGTGCGGAGGCTGGCCTCCTGCATCAGGCGACTTTTGCCCAGGCCAATTTCGCCGGTGATCGTCACCGCGCGGAAGCCACCCACCTGCTGCACTTCGTCCATCTGCTTGACGATGATGTTCAGTTCGATGTCGCGGCCTACAAACGGGATTTCGAGCGCGCCGATGTGATCGGTCGTGAGTTGGGCGATGCTCTGCTGGCGCTGGCCGGCGACCATGTAATACGGCACCGGGTCCTTGAAGCCCTTGACGCTAACCGGGTCCTGGGCTTCGGTGGTGAAGTTGGTACGCACCCGGCGGAAGGTGGTCGCGTCGATGACGATGCCGCCGGGCGGTGCCAGCGACTGCAAACGCGCCGCGAGGTTGGTCGTCGCGCCGACGGCGAGGGTCTCGCTTTTGTCGGCGGTGCCGATGGTGCCTACCACCACCCGCCCCGTGCTGATGCCCACCCGCAACGCGAAGCTCGTTTCGTAGCGCGTTTCTACGTCGATGGCATACTCGCGAGCGCGGGTTTGCACAGCGAGCGCGCAACTCACGGCGCGGACGGCATCGTTGCCGCGGCTGTGCCGCGCCCCGAAAAAGCACAGCAGGCCATCGCCGAGGTATTGGCCCACTTCGCCATCCCATTGTTTAACTGTGTTTGCCAGGAGCTTGTGGGCACTGCCGATGAGTGCCTTCCACTCGTCGTTGCCCACCTGTTGCGCCATTTCGGTCGAGTTCACCACATCGATGAACATGACCGTCACCAGCCGAATTTCGTCCGCGTGGTCCGGGTCATCGCTGCGGCGCAGTTCCGACTCCAGCGCGCGAATGATGATCTGATACGTTTGCTCGGTCAGCAGACCGCGTTTTTCCATCAACTCATCGAGCGCGCGGCGTAACTCGTCGGTCATAGTTTAAATAGGCAGGCGCATCCCGAAGATGCTGCCGATGCCCTCCTCGCTTTGCACCCACACCTCGCCCTGGTGCCGCTCCACGATAGACTTCACGAGGCTAAGCCCCAGGCCGGTACCCTCGATGTTTTCGGTGCCGGGCTGGTGTACCCGGTAGAATTGTTGGAACAGGTTTTTGATGGCGTCCTCGGGGATGCCGATGCCGCTATCCTGTACTTCGAAGTGGAACAGGTCTTCGTCGAGGTAGGTGCGTATCGTGATGACGCCGCGCTCTGGGGTGTACTTCACGGCGTTACTGGCGAAGTTCTCCATCGCCTGCCGTAGCAGCACCGGGTCGATCGTGCCTTTTAAGTCCTTCGCGATGGAAAACTCGGTGCGTAGTTCCTGGTGTTTGCGCTCGGCAAGGGGTTGGATGTTCACGGCAACGTCGCGCACGAAATCGTACATGGGCACGTCTTTTTCCAGGTTTAGCCGGTTGGCATCCACCTGTTTGATGCGCAGCATGTCTTCGAGCAAGTTGTTCATCTTCTTGACGGAGCGATGAATGACATCGACATACTCGTGGATGGGCGAGCCACCCGGCGCATCGAGTTCGATCATATCGGTGTAGCCGCTGATGAGCGACAGCGGGCTGCGCAGGTCGTGCGAGGCCAAATGCAGAATTTCGTCCTTAAACCGGTTGAGGTCGCGCATCTGGGTCACGTCGTGCATCACAAACACGAAGCCGCCCCGGTTTTCGTCGTCCCAGCGGCTCATCGTCACCACGAGATCGCGCTGGCGGCGTTCGCTGCGTGCGTCGAAGTGCCACGTGTGCTGGCTGCTGTTACTGGCGCGCATCACCTCCAGCACGGGTTGGAATATCGTGCTGTATGTGGCCAGTTGCTCTAGCGAGAGGTTGTAAATTTCGCGTGCGGTGAGGTTCAAAAACCGTAATGCGCCGTCGTTCGTCATGCGAACATGGCCCTGGTCGTCGGTGACGAACAGCATATCGGGCACCGACTGCAACACGGCTTGCAGTTGTTGCTGCTTGTTTTCCAAACGGCTGAACAACTGCGCGTTGCGTATGGCGACGGTCGACTGGTTGACGACGATGGTCATGTAGCGCAGTTGATATTCCTGAAAGTGGTTCGGCTCCGGGTGAACCAGCGTCACCACCGCGACGACTTCGCCGTCGTTCATGAACGGCAGGCACATCGCGCTGCGCACGACGACCTCGTCATCGGGGAAGACGTGCCAGCGTTCGTCCTTCTCGGTATCGTAGACGATAGCCGCCTCGCGGTTGCGCACGACCCACCCCGCCAGGCCCTTATCTAACACACTGGTGACCACCCGCACCGATTCTTCGCTGCCAAGCGCGCGCGCAGTGAAGATGTGGCTCCAGTCCACCTTATCCCCATCATGAAGAAACAGGCTCGCCTTGGTAGCCCCCACCGCCTTTGCCGTGAGATCGATCACACGTTGTAGCACCTGGTCGACATCGAGAAAGGCCAGTAGTTGCGATACCTCGACAAGCAGTTCGAGGTCTTCGTAGGTGGGGTGGTGCTGGTTTATAGCCATAAGCCGTATAGAACCGTCCGCAAAACTCAACTCTCAATTGCATTATACACGACGAAAGCTCACAGAACATCGCGTTCCTTAATTGTCTCGTCGTGAAACTGTTAGAATGTTACCGTTTCTTTCACCAAGGCTAGCAACAGGTCGATACTCGCCTGGACATCGGTCATGCTCACGGTTTCGCTGACGGAGTGCACATGGCGGCATGGGATACTCACCACACCACTGGGCACCCCGGCCTGCGACATGTGAATCGCGCCGGCGTCGGTGCCACCGAAGGGCAACACTTCGCGCTGGTAGGGGATGCCGTTGGCCTCGGCAGTGCCGACCATCCAATCGCGGATTTTCGGCGGCACCACGAGCGAGCGGTCGGTAAATTTGATCGCCACGCCCTCGCCGAGTTTCACGGCCATTTTGATGCCGTAGGGTTCGTCGCCGGTCGCGGTAACGTCGATGGCAATGCCGACATCTGGCTCGATGCTGTAGGCAGCCGTACGTGCGCCGCGCAGGCCCACTTCCTCCTGCACTGTGAACACCGCATACACTTCGTTCGGCGTGGTTTTGTTCAGCTTGCGCAGCATTTCCACGAGCACCGCACAGCCGATGCGGTCGTCCATGGCCCGGCCAAACACGAAGTCGCCGCGCTGCGATACCGGCCCTACCAGCATCGCCGGGCTGCCCGGTTCGACTTCGGCACCGCTCACGTCGATGTAGAAGTTGTCGAGCGTGGGGAGCGTTTCGGTGCCAAAGTTGATGCCACCGTTCATCCCCACCACGCCGATCGTGCCGTCCTCGAATTGGACGCGCGCCGCGTTGAGGCCATTCGCACGAACGCCGCCGATGCGTTCGAAGCGCATGTAGCCGCTCTTCGGCTCTACGTAGTTCGCCATCAGGCCGATTTCGTCCATATGAGCGGCGAGCATCACCTTGGGGCCGCCTTCGCCTACCCGGCAGATGAGGTTGCCGAGGGCATCCTCGCGCATATCGTCGACGAAATCGGCGACCATCGCGCGAATCATCGCGCGGACGTGGTGTTCGTAGCCGCTCGGCCCCCAGGCCTCGGCCAGTTGTTTGATTGTCTCGTACATCGGGTCACTTTCTCAAAAGGTGTTGGTGAATAAAAGTCTGGCAGGTTCACTGGTTTTTTTACGACACCTGCTCCCGTTCGTGTGCGATGATTTCACGCGCCCGTACAAACGCATTGTCGATCGTATCGCAGGTTTCGATCAACACATCGCTCAGCAGGTTGTTCAGCGCCAGCGCGACAAAACGCGCCATGATCGGCGCATTCACCAGCAACACAGCGATGCAGTCCGGGTTATCACGAAGAACGCGCTCCCAGCCGCGCATGTTGTAGCTGATGCTTCGTAGCTCGCCCAGCTCGATGATGTGCACATACTGGCCCTCTTTGCTGCTGGCCGTCGCCGCGCGGCTCCAGTTATGGGCGGCAGCGGCATGGTCGATGGTGATGTTCCCACGCCAGCGCAACAAGAAGATGTTCGGCTCGGGATGGGTGATTTCTACGGGCATAGGTGGGTCACTCGGTTTGGAGATGCGCTTGCAGAATAACGCGTGCTTCGGCCTGTGCACCCTTCATGCTATCGAAGACGCGCAGCACAGGGGTTTGTATCAGGTTCGCCATGGCACGGACGAGAATACCTGCTGCTGCGGGCGGCTTTACGAGCACAACGCCGATGCAATTCGGGTTCGCTTCGAGAATGTTGATGTAGCCACGCACGTTGTATGGGAACTGAATCACCTCGGCCATGTTGAGAATGTGCACATAAGCCGCTTCACCGTGGTGTTCGGCCTCCGCGCGCGACCCATCGTGCGAGGCCCGCACCTCGTCCATCGTGACGGTGTTCGTCCAGTGCAGCATGTAAACCCCAGGCTCGGCGCGTTCTCGTTCGATAGGCATCAGGGCCGCTCCGTTACAGGTCGTTTGCGTTGCAGTAGCGCCCGCGCCTCTTCAACCGCCGCGTCGAGATCGGTAGTAAGGCCGATCTCCATCCGGGGGAGCAATCGCACAGTTGCCGTGGCGAGTGCACGCCCCGCAGGCGATAGGTTGTTGAACACGATCACGGCGCAGTCGGGGTTATTCAGCAGAACGTGCAAATACCCACGCAGGTTGTACGAGTATTGCTCGACGTCGGTCGAATCGATGATGTGCGCGTACTTCGTCTCGTGATGAAGCGTAGCTTGCCCCCGCGACCAATCGTGCGAGGCGATGACCTCGTTCATGGTGACGTGGCCATGCCAGCGCATCATGTAAATTCTATTTTCCAGGCGGTCGTGTTCGATGGGCATCAGCGCGTCTCCAGCAAGGTCTCTATTCGGTTGAGCGCGGCCCGTACCAACGCCAGCGTGTTATTGAAGTCCGTGCGGTTCATCAGCGCGAGCGGTGTGTGGATGTAGCGGCATGGCACGCTCACGACCGCCGTAAGGACGCCGCCGTTGGCCATATGAATTGCGCCGCCGTCGGTGCCACCCCCCATGCGCGTTTTGACCTGGTACGGAATATTTTCCTCGGCAGCGGTGTCGCGCAGAAATTGCACGATCTTCGGGCTAACGATGATGCTGCGGTCCATCAACGTCAGCGCCGGGCCTTTGCCCAGGATGGTCGTGGGGTTGTGGCTGTCGCGGAGGGCGTCGTCGGCGTCGTCGCTGGGGTTCGGCAGGTCGAAGGCCGTCGTGCACTCCAACACGATCGCCGCATCGGGGTTCAGCGCGCGCGCCGCGACGGTCGCCCCACGTAGCCCCACCTCTTCCTGCACCGTGAATGCCGCGAGTACGTCCACCGGGTAAGGGCCGTTCTTCAGCACTTCCACAAGCAGCGCACAACCGCCCCGGTCATCGAAGGCTTTGCCGCGCAGCGTCGTCTCGCCGATTTCGGTGTACGCCGCATCGAAGACGACCATCGCCCCGGCAGCGGCTTTTCCCTCGGCCTCGCCTTTGTTGCTTGCGCCCACGTCGATGCGCAAATTGCTCATCTTCACGACGCTTTGCTCACGGTTCATGTGGATGGGCGTCCAGATGATGACGCCCGGGGTGGCATCCTTGCCGATCTTCACGCGCAGGCCGGGCAATATCCGCTCGTCGATGCCCCCGACCGAGTCGAAGCGTACGAGGCCGTCGCTATCGTGGCCGGTGACCATAAACCCGACTTCGTCCATGTGTGCGGCGAGCATCACACGCGGGGCGTTGGCGGCACCGTTGGCGGCGGGCATCCGCGCGAGCACGTTGCCCATGCTATCGATTTGCACATCCTTCACGTATTCGCTGATGGCCCCGAGGATAATTTCGCGAACGGCGTCTTCCTGGCCGCTGATGCCAGCGGCCTCCGAGAGTTCCTTCAGAATCATGCGCCGTCCTTTGCGGTTGAATCGCTGCTGCCGTTTGCGGTGGGCATCCAGCTTATCGTCGTCAAGAAGTCGTCGGTAAGCCCGGCGATGAAGTGCGCCATCAGGCGGGCGGTGCGTTCGATGTCGCGCGTGTCGACCGTTTCCACCGGGGAGTGCATATTGCGGATGGGCACGCTGAGCAGTGCGGTGGGTATGCCTTCGCGCGCGACCTGGATCGCCCAGGCATCGGTGCCGCTGCGGCCTGTGATGACGCTCTGCTGGTACTTGATTTCCTGCGTTTTGGCCGTCGCGACGAGTGCGTCGAACAACTTCGGGTGGAAGTTCGGCCCCATGCCGATATCTGGCCCACCGTTGATGTCGGCGGCGGTATCTGTAGGGATGCCGGGCTGGGCGCCGAACGTCACATCGAGCGCGATAGCGACATCGGGTTGCGCGAGGTGGGCGGCGGTCGCTGCGCCGCGCAGGCCCACTTCCTCCTGAACAGTCGCTGCGGCGTATACATCCCAGCGATGGTGCATCCCTTGCAGCATATCGAGGCAGAGCGTTATCGTCGCGACGCACGCGCGGTCGTCCATCGCCTTGCCAACGAGTTTGTTCGTGCCCAGTTCGACCATCGGCACATCGGCGGTGATGAGGTCGCCGGGTTCCACCAATCGCTCGACTTCCTCCGGCGGCAGGCCCACATCCACCAACAAATCATCGAAGCCGAGGTAGGTTTTGCGCTCGTCGGCGCTCAGCAGGTGCGGCGGCTTCGTTGCGACCACGCCGGTGAGCGGCTCGCGCCCGTGTACCGTGACGGTTTGGGCGGGCATCACGCGGTTATCGACGCCGCTGACGCGGTGCACGGCGATGAAGCCATCGATAATCTCGCGCACCATCATGCCAATCTCGTCCATGTGCGCAGCCAGTAGAATGCGACGCGGCGTCTCAGTCGGCTGCGTGGCACGCTTCACCCCTATAAGGCTACCGATGCCGTCCTGCTGGAACGCGTCGACGAGCGGCTCCCAGGCTTCTTTCACAATCTCGCGGATGGCGTCCTCGTGGCCGCTGGGGCCGTGCGCCTCCACGAGTGATTTCAAATGTGCTTTCAGGTCCACAAATTTCTCCGAACATAATTTTTACAATGCAGGCATAGGCATCGGGCGAGGGACGCGTAGACTCTGTCCTACGCCATGCCTCGCCCTACGGATGTGTGCGTCGGCCTGCGTTCCGTTTAGGTGTTTTTAGGTGTTACTCAGGTGCGGCCTCACCTTCGGCGGGCTGCGCCTCCTCGGCTGGTGGTGCCACTTCGACAGGCTGTTCCTCTTGCCCCTGGCCGTCGTCGGGCACCGGTTCCGGCGTGATGGTCTCGGGCGTGACGGTTTCTGGCGTAATCGTTTCGGGGGTAATCGTCTCGGGTGTGACCGTCTCCGGGGTGACCGTCTCCGGCGTAATCGTCTCCTGCGTAATCGTCTCCGGGGTGTAGGCCTCCCGCGGTTCCGTGTCCTGCTTGAT
>CAYSVE010000134.1:0-10990 GCA_964434365.1 uncultured Anaerolineaceae bacterium
CTCGGTATTCCACTAATTGCAGTCGGCCTGTTGTATCAGGAGGGGTATTTTCACCAATACCTCAATGCCGATGGCTATCAGCAGGAGTCCTACCCGGTAAACGATTTCGCGAACCTGCCGTTACAACTTATAACGGACGACAACGGCGAACCGATCAAAATTAGCGTACCGTTGCCAGGCCGAGAACTCTACGCAATCGCCTGGAAGGTGCAGGTAGGCCGAATTCCACTCTATTTGCTCGATACAAACATTGACGACAACCCTCGCCCCGAGGATCGCAACCTCACCGACCGCTTATACGGGGGTGACAAGCGCACGCGTATTCGCCAGGAGATTTTGTTCGGCATTGGTGGCATTCGCTTGCTGGATGCACTCGACCTGCGCCCAGACATTTACCACATGAACGAGGGCCATGCTGCATTCCTATCGTTGGAGCGCATCCGCCAGATGATGCAAGAGGGCAACCTGTCGTTCGAAGAAGCCCGCATTCTCTCGAAGGCTGGCAACATCTTCACAACGCACACACCGGTCCCAGCAGGCCTAGAGCGCTTCGGCTACGACCTCATCGACGAGCACTTCACCGACTACTTCCACTCGCTAGGGCTTTCTCGCGAGCAGTTCATCGACCTTGGGCGTGAACGAATCGAAGACTACGAGTTGTTTAGTCTTCCAGTATTGGCACTCCGTGTTTCGGCAGCATCGAACGGTGTTGCGAAACTGCACGGACATGTCTCGCGGCATATGTGGCAATGGAACTTCCCGCAAGTGCCCGCAATGGAAGTGCCCATCGGTTCCGTCACGAACGGGATTCACATCCTCACCTGGCTCAGCCGCGAAATGGCAACGCTCTACGACCGCTACCTCGACCCGAACTGGCGCAACCTCACCGACGATGAGAACATCTGGCAGGCCGTTCGCGACATCCCCGATGCTGAGTTGTGGCGCACCCACGAACGCCGCCGCGAGCGCCTGGTGGCTTTCACCCGCCGTCAGCTTCGCCAACAATTGATTAACCGGGGTGCACCGCAAAGCGAAGTGGAACACGCCGACGAAGTGCTAAACCCAGACGCGCTGACGATCGGTTTTGCGCGCCGTTTTGCCACGTACAAGCGCGCTACCCTCTTTATGCGCGATCTGGAGCGCCTGACGCGAATCGCCCTCGACAATGACCACCCTGTGCAGTTCATTTTTGCGGGCAAAGCCCACCCGCACGACACGGGCGGTAAAGACCTCATCCGTGAGATCGATCGCCTGTCACGCACACCGGAATTCCGCGATTCGCTCGTGTTTTTGGAAGACTACGACATCAACAGTGCACGCTATATGTACCAGGGTGTCGATGTGTGGATGAACAATCCGCGCCGTCCGAAAGAAGCCAGTGGCACCAGCGGCATGAAGGTACTGGCCAACGGCGGCCTCAACTTCAGCATCCTCGACGGTTGGTGGGCCGAGGGCTACAGCCCGGCGGTCGGTTGGGCAATCGGCAACGGCGAGGAATACAGTGAAGCCGAGTGGCCCATGCAGGACCAGATCGAAAGTGAGGCGCTGTATAACATCCTGGAACAGGACATCGTGCCGCTGTTCTACACCCGTGGCCGCGATGGCTTGCCGCGCGCGTGGATCGAAAAAATGAAGGAAAGCATTGTCACCCTCACGCCATACTTCAACACGCGCCGTATGGTCAGCGAATACACCGAGCAATACTACATGCCAAATTACCTGCGCAAGCGCGAACTCGGCAAGGGTGATAAATCTACAGGTAAGGACTTTGTAGCATGGCGTAACCGCGTCGGTGATTCATGGGGTGGGGTTTCGGTGGGCAACATCAGCATGAGCCGCGACAAGGTCAAAGTGGGTTCGCAAATTACCGTCCACGCGACCGTTCGCCTGGGCGAATTGCAGCCCAGCGATGTACAGGTGCAGTTGTACTTCGGCCAGTTAGATGCCCGAGGCGACATTGCAGACGAAAACGCCGACATCGTCGAGATGAAGTCGGAAAAACAAAACGACGACGGCTCGTACCAGTACACCGCGCGCATCGCTTACGAGAGCAGCGGCGAGCGCGGTATGTCCGTGCGGGTTCTACCACATAACCCATTGTTGGCGACGGCCTTCCTGCCGGGCCTCATCACCTGGGCATCCTAACGTCTTGCGGTGTTGTAGGGGCCGGGCCTAACTCGGCCTCTTCAGGAAGAATTGGGAAATAGTCGGTTGCGTGGGAACATCCGACAATGGTAAACTAAAGTCATTATAAAGTTTTCATTTATTCTCAAGCTCGGCACACACGTAAATCATCCGCCAGTAGGCAGGCGAGAGCGCCACCTTTGGAGGCCAACACCAAATGTCTAAAGAGAACGTCCTGGTAGTAGACGATGAAATTGGCGCGCTGACCCTCATTGGGATCATGTTGGAGCGTGGTGGCTTCGATGTCCTGAAGGCTAAAGACGCCAAAGCAGCCCTCGCAACCCTAGACCGGAGTGAACCGTCGCTCATCATACTCGACGTGATGATGCCCGGTATGGACGGTATCGAGCTTTGCGAGCTACTGCGCCAGCGCGATGACACGCGCGAAACCCCGATCTTAATTCTCTCCGCTCGTAACGATGCCGACAGCATCATGCGCGGGATGGAGGCCGGGGCCAACGATTACCTTCCCAAGCCCATTTTGCACCACGACCTGGTGACCAAAGTGCGCAATATGATCGACAACGGCGCCCACTAAGCCCCATACAACGCGCGGTAGATGTTGTAGTAACTGTAAATCCGCTGGATGTACAGCCGGGTGCTCTCAATGGTTATCGTCGTCATGAACAAATCGGGGTCTCCGCCGGAGAGTGCAAGCCAATTCGCCGCCCGGCCTGGCCCGGCGTTGTAACCGGCCAGTGCAGCGATGGCATTGCCGTCGAAGCGCTCTAGCTGCTCATCGAGGTAAAATGCGCCGAACGCCACGCTGGCATAGGGGCGGAACAGTACGCTGTGCTGGTAGTTTGGCCATTGTAGCTGCTGCGCGATGTACTCCCCCGTGCTAGGGATTACCTGGGTAAGCCCCTTCTCACCAGCCGCGGCAGTCGCGTTGGCATCGAACAAACTCTCGTGACGAATGAGCGAAAACATCAACAGTGGGTCGATACTTCGCTGCGTTGCCACATCCTGCACCACATCGAGGTAGTACACCGGGTAGCGCATCCGCGCGATGTACGGTGGTGCGCCGAGCGTGGTTTCCCCTGCAAGTTGAATCACGTTTGCCGCTGCGAAAATCGACGGATAGTACGCGCCGATACTCCGCAGGTACACTGCCAACTGATAGGACGCCAACGCATCCCCAGCGTCGCGTCGTTCGTTGATTACATCGAAGAATTCAGTTTCGGCCTCATCATAAGCCGCAACAGCCCACAATTCACGCCCACGAACCATCCGTGTATCGGTATCCAACGCCGCTGAAAGCGGCCACAGTGCGCCATCCTGCGTAATACCGAACTGCGTACGTAGCCATGCCTCGGCTTGTACAACCTGTGCTTCGTCGTCGAAAGCAAAAACAAACTGCGACGGTGATTCGAACGGGACAATGCCCTGCACGATGTCACGGGCACGCGCACTGAAGTAGCTATCGGGCGCGGCAGAAACCGCCAATTGATACGCATTGCTCGCCGTGGCAGTATCGCCCCGTTGGGCGGCGAGTTGCCCCACCCACAGATACGCCGCCGCCTGATCTTCTCCCGTGGCGGTTGTGGCAAGCCGTGCATACAGCCGTTCCGCCCCGGCGACGTCCCCCGCGCTGTACGCCGCCGATGCGCCGATGAAAAGCCCGCTACGGGCCTGTTCGGTGTTGGGGTAAGCACTCGCAAGTTGCTCGAACGTCGCGCGGGCTTCGAGCGGTTGCTCGTTCGTACCCTGCAAGAATCCAACACGCCATAGCGCCTCGGCAGCTGTGTCGGTGAGGTAGCCGTAGGTCGTCGCGATGCGCTGATACTCTGCGATGGCCTCGGGGATGTTTCCGGCCAGGAATTGCGTCCGCCCCTGCTCTAACAGCGCATCACCGAAGAGTGGATCAGTGGGAAATTGCTCGATGATCGTCTGGAAGGCTACGGTCGCCGCTGCCGGATTCCCGATTTCGCGATACGCGCGGCCTAGTAGCAAGTGCATCTCCGCCGGGATTTCGGTCAGCGGGTTACGCGTCGCAAAGCGGTTGAACGCATCGATCGCTGTTTGATAGTCGCCAAAGTTGTACGCAACGAGGCCCTGTGCGTAATCATCGAGGGGCACATCAGCTTCCAGCAGAATTTGCATCGCCTCGTAGGCGCTCGGGGTTGTTGGGTATTGGTCGAACACCGTTAGGTACCGTGCAAACGCACCGGGGAGGTCGCCGGAATCGCGCAGCACACCAGCAGCCAGCAACTCGATGCTTGCGCGGTAGGGCGCGTTTTGTGCAATCGCGAGGATTGCATCGTATTGGGCAAGTGACTCTTCATAGCGTCCTACGGCACCGTAGACGCGGGCCACCTTCTCGCGAAGTGCCGCTTGAGGAACGACTGTCCGCCGCGCACTCGACGCGAGCGCATAACTTTGGAGCGCCGCTTCTTGTTGACCCAACGCAAGCTGCGCATCCGCGATACGTTCGTACGCGTAGCTATCGATTAGACCGGGCCGGAGTGACAGGTATTGCTGGAAGTCGAGTAATGCCGCATCCCATGCGCTAAGACCCAAGTACGCATCGCCGCGCAAGAAGTACGCCTGTGGCACGCGCGGATGCTCTGGCAAGGTGTCGATGAGCGTCGTCAGCACATCCACGGCGTCGGTGAACAGACCTTCACGAAGTGCGGCCTGCCCTGCGCGGAAAAGCGCCTCCGCACGTTGATCCGCCGGGACGGCATCACCACCATCGAGTACAGCGCGATACGTTTGCAGTGCTTCTTCGTAAAATCCGTTAATAACCGCCCGATGACCCACTTGCAACAGCGTGGATGCAGGCACAGTGGGGGTGGGAACGGCAGTGGGCGGCGCTTGCGTCGCGGGTGCGGCAGAGGGCGCGGCGACGAGTGTATCGACAGCCGGGGTGGCCGTCACGTAGATGACATCAGGCTGCGAAAGGTTACAGCCTGTCATGAGAAATGCAGCCCCAAGCAGAACTGCGATGTTGGTTGTTTTGTTCATGCCGCCATTATGCGGTTGTGCCTAAACGGCTGTCAATGTACGTTAACCCGACGGATTCAGGTCACCAGCCAGCCAGGGCAGCCCATACCCGACGACGAGATGACCGGCTTCGGCGAGGGCGTTGCCCATATCCTCCACCGTTTTGAAGCCCCACCAATGGTCTGCGCTCGGCAAAATAGCCACCCCGAAATCCGTGACCACGAGTTCGCTGAGTGTTTTGCGCACAAACTGCGGATGATCGCTCGTTGCACTGGCATTCGGCTTATCGCTGCGAATAAGCGTTACACGAAACTGTGAACCTTTTCCCCCGGACCATTCGCTGGCCTGTACCACAAGCAACTGAAACTCGATAAAGGCGTACAGCCCATCATCGAGCACTTTGCGGAACCGAAATACACCGCTCGCCCACTTCAGCGGCGACTGCTCCAGCGTGTACCCTGCCGCCTGGAAGGCCTGCCCAACGACGGTTAGCAAAATCGCTTTGAACTGCTCGTGAGCGTCCTGCCTATTCGCTAGCATCGGGTTCCCTTTGCTTAAACGGCGCGAGTGCCTTCTCGCCATGCTTGCTCGCGAGATACCCTAATAAACGTGCCGTGTTCCACGCGTCGTCGGCACCACGGTGATGCCGCCCTTCCAGGTCGAGGCCAGCGTGTTTGAGTGCCTTCGCCATGCCCACCCGCCGTTTGAGACCTTCAAGCTCTGCGAAGAGTGCCTTCAGATTGACGTGTGGCCCACCGAATGGATAGGCCACACCGAACAACTCACATTGAGCCTGCATCATGCGGCGGTCGTAGTCACCCCAGCTTGCCCAGGCGCGGTTTCGGGCATCGAAGTTCTGCCTGAGTGCATCGCAGGCTATCGCGAAGGTCATACCCCGGTCCACACGTGCCTGCGTCAGCGACGTGAGCTTGGTGCAAAACCGGCTGACTTTGCTTCGCGTCGGCTTGACGATGAGCGCGTGCTTGTTCTCCGGTGTAGCGGATGCGACGTCGAACAGGCACACCCCAATTTCGATAATCTCGCTCTGTTCACCCGGCGGTGGTTGCTTGGGCCAGCATGTCGCCTCCAGGTCTACAACGATGATTTTCATGCGCCCTCCGCCAGCAAAGCTTCGGTTTCTTCGACAGTCGTGACCGGCATTTTGCAGGCGAAGTTGTGGCAAACATAGACGGTTGGCTGTCCACCGCGCTTCATGCGGTAGCTCAGCAACGGAATCGTGTCTTCGCCCTGGACATCCTCGGTTGCGAGGGCCGTGATGACATTTGGGCGATACGGCTTCCGAACCACATTCAGCAGCGCTTCGGCTTCGTCCAGTGCACCCACAAGGGCGACTTCCGCGAGGCCACTCACCAGCATATCCGCCGCGCCGAGGGCCTCGCCAAACGCTTGCGGATACCCGCGCATCGCCTCGCTGATGACACGCAGCGTGCCGCGTGCCGCATCGTAGAAGCGGGTTTCGCCCGTGTAGGCTGCCAGACGCAACAACTGCTTGGCAATCATACTGTTGCCGGATGGTGTGGCGTTATCCTGCATATTGCGCGGGCGCACGATGAGCTTTTCGTGGTCGTCACTGGTATCGAAGAAGCCGCCATCGTCTGCGGGGAACTGCTCCAGCACGATGTCTGCTAGGCGCAGTGCCTCGGTGAACCAGCGCTTATCGAACGTCGTCTGATAAAGCTCCAGTAACCCATCGATAAGGTTAGCGTAATCTTCGAGGTAGCCATTGATTTTACTCTCACCGTTCTTGTGGGTGCGGAGCAAACGCCCGTCGTCCGTCTGCATCGCATCGAGCAAGAATTCCGCACTACGTACCGCAGCAGCCTCGTAGTCATCGCGCCCGAACACACGCGCCGCCTCGGCCAAACTCGCGAGCATCATCCCATTCCACGAGGTGATGATCTTGTCATCGAGGCCAGGGTGAATTCGTTGCGTGCGCGCAGCATACAGTGTGTCCTTCGCAGCGGCGATTTTCTCGCGCAATTCGTCTACCGTTATACCAAGGCGCTCGGCAACGGTTTCAGCGTCGTTCGGCACATTGAGTATGTTCGCGCGCTCAAAGTTACCCTCCGTCGACACACCCCAGTATTCGATGGCTGCGGGCGCGTCCTCACCCAGAAGTTCTTCGAGTTCGGCCTTGCCCCACACGAAGAACTTGCCCTCCTCACCTTCGCTATCGGCATCGGTGGTGCTGTGGAAAGCCCCTTCCGGCGCAGTCATTTCGCGGAGTATGTAATCGTAGACTTCCTCAGCTATCTCGCGGTAGAAGGCATTCTCCGTCACCTGCCATGCATGCAGGTACACGCGGCTGAGTTGGGCGTTGTCGTAGAGCATTTTTTCGAAGTGTGGCACCAGCCATATCGCATCGACACTGTAGCGGTGGAACCCACCGCCAACTTGATCGTACATACCGCCACGGGCCATCTTCGTTAGCGAGAGTTCGACTGCTTCGAGGGACTTCGAATCGTTGGTGCGGGCGTGGCTGCGTAGCAAAAAGTCGAGGCTCATCGGCTGCGGGAACTTCGGCGCGCCGCCCATGCCCCCACGGGCCCAGTCGACGGCTTGCAGCATGCCCTTCATCGCCGCGTCGAGTAGATCAGCATTGAGTGCTTTGTCCTCGCCGCCGATGCCAAGCACATCGCGGTTGAGGAAATCCGTGAGTTCGGATGCCTGCCGCTCCATTTCGTCCTTGCGGTTATGGTATGCATCGGCAACGGCCCTCAGCACATCGCGGAAGGCGGCCATCCCCATGCGCTGTTCACGTGGGAAATAGGTTCCACCGTAGAAGGGACGCCCATCTGGCAACAGGAAAACCGTCATCGGCCAGCCACCACTGCGGGTGATGGCCTGCACCGCCCCCATGTAAATATCATCGACATCGGGGCGCTCTTCGCGGTCCACCTTCACATTGACGAACAACTCGTTCATCACGGCGGCGGTTTCATCGTGCTCGAAGCTCTCGTGTGCCATAACATGGCACCAGTGGCAGGCGCTGTAGCCCACACTCAGCAGAATCGGCTTATTCGTTTGTTTGGCAGCATCAAATGCCTCCTCGCCCCACGGGTACCAATCTACAGGGTTTTCCGCGTGTTGCAGGAGGTAAGGGCTTGTTTCATATTGTAGGCGGTTCATGGTCTACCAGTCGTCAATCACACTAGAGGATGAGCTGTCCGATTCGTCTTCGGGTTCGGCAACCGGAGGTGGCTCTTTAGCGGGCGCTTCTTCTTCCTGCTGTTTAGGATGCCAGAAACGTTCCAACCAGTCCAGCAGTTTTTTGTTCGCATCGGGCGAAATCCGCACAGCTGCCTCGAAATTCTGCGGAGAAAAGGCCAGTAGGCTGGTGTAATACTTGCGCAGCACGCAAATCGCGTAGTCGTTGTTCCAGCGAGCCTGCCCCCACAAAAAAGCCAACCCGCCCTGCTTGCGCCGCATCAGTTCTAGCCAGCGAGCGCGGTCCATATCGCTAAGGTCATCGAGCCGAAACCGTAGCGTGAGCATAGACCCATACGTAAACGACAAGTGGATTTCGTTGGATCCGGCGTTGACATCGACGACAAGAATTGCCGAGCCATCCTGTGTCGTGAGTGTCGCGACGCCACGTTCCGAGGAGGAACCCAGCTCGCGAAATTTGATAACAGACATCAGCGGCATCGTGGGGAAGCGTTGCACGAGTTCGGCATCGAGGTCGATTTGCCCTTTGAAGAACTGTTGCAACGTCCAGGGGACATTGCCTAACGGCGACCGAATCTCCTTCGCTACCATAGCGCTCGCGGAGGGAATGGTGCGCTCATCTCTTGAGGGCTGCTCTTGCTCGTTTGCCATGTGACGTCCCGGGACCTTCGTTATCATCGCATACCATTATGGCACCAAACCCGCGCACGTACCAGCGCATGAGTAGCCAATTAAATGGCCTTGTTACAACTGAAATTCTTACGTTTTCTGCTTATACTACTAGAACTAGTTCTCATTGGTTAGGATACGACCATGCAGTTTCCGCCAAACCGGCAGGGGTCATCGAACGACGATGACAAAAAACCTGGCGACGACAAGCAAAACGACAACAACCGAGGCCCACAGTTTAACAACATCCCACGGTGGGTGTGGTTTGCTGTATGGGGCCTGCTCCTTGCGTGGGCCTTCTTGCGTGTGCCAGAGATACTGAACACGACGATCAGCGGCGCCCCCATCGAGGTCCCCTACTCGGTATTCATCGAGGAGGTGGAGGCAGGCAATGTCGAAGAGGTCACACTTCAAGGCGACACCGCGCGCGGCTCGTTCGAACGTGCGGTGACCTTCCCGGCAAGCCCGACCGACGGTGAGCCGCAGCAGACGTCCACCACATTTACGACGACGCTGCTCCCCATCGAAGATAGTGGCTTGCGTCCGCTGCTCGATGAAAACGGGGTCTCGTACGGTGCCGAGGCTCAGCAGGTAAACACCCTGTTGCTCTTCCTGTTGAATTGGGGGCCGATTCTTCTGCTAATTGCCTTCCTCGTGTGGACGACGCGCCGAGCAAGGCAGCAGGCCAGTGGTATTTTCGGCTTTGGGCAAAGCCAGGCCCGCGAGTACAAGGCCGACATGCCCTCGGTGACCTTCGAGGATGTGGCCGGGCAGAACGCGGCCAAAAGCGAACTCGAGGAAGTCGTGGACTTCCTCAAGGAACCGGACAAGTACATCGCGCTCGGTGCACGCATCCCCAAGGGTGTGCTCCTTGTTGGCCCACCAGGGACGGGTAAAACGCTGCTCGCGCGCGCGGTTGCCGGGGAGGCGAATGTGGCCTTCTTCAGCATTAGCGCCTCCGAGTTCGTCGAGATGTTCGTCGGCGTGGGCGCAAGCCGCGTACGCGACCTGTTTAAGAAAGCGAAGAATGCCGCCCCTGCCATCATCTTCATCGACGAAATCGATGCGGTCGGGCGTCAGCGTGGCGCGGGCCTTGGTGGTGGCAACGACGAGCGTGAACAAACGCTGAACCAGATGCTCGCTGAGATGGATGGTTTCGATCAGTCGGAAACGGTTGTCGTCATGGCTGCGACCAACCGACCGGACGTGCTCGACCCGGCGTTGCTGCGCCCTGGCCGCTTCGACCGTCAGGTGACCGTCGGCTCGCCCGACCGCACCGGGCGTGAAGCCATCCTGAAGATACACACGCGGGGCAAGCCGCTTGCAGAGGATGTGAACCTGGAGACGCTCTCCAAGGCGACTATCGGGTTCTCCGGCGCTGACCTCGCGAACCTCGCCAACGAGGCGGCGCTCACGGCTGCCCGAAAGAACCACAAACGCATCGCCATGCGCGACTTCTCCGACGCCTTCGACCGCATCGTCCTCGGCACCGAAAGCCCGCCGCTCTCCAATGCCGATGAGCGCCGCGTAGTCGCCTACCACGAAGCTGGGCACGCCCTCGTCGCCGCTCTCACACCGTACGCAGACCCGGTGTTGAAGGTGACGATCGTGCCTCGTGGCCAGGCACTTGGTGTAGCTGTTACCATGCCAGACGACGACCGTCGCAACTACTCTCAGCAGCGGTTGATGGCGCGCATCTTTATGGCGCTCGGCGGGCGTGCTGCCGAGGAAGTGAGCTTCGGTGAGATTACAACTGGCGCGTCCAGCGACTTAAAAGTCGTTACGGACCTCGCCCGGCGTATGGTCTCGGAGTTCGGCATGAGTAAAACAATTGGCCCGCTTAACTTCGGCGACAATGAGCGCCAGCCGTTCCTGGGTTACTCGCTGAGCCAGGGCCGCAACTACAGTGACGAAACGGCCTCGAAGATCGACGAAGAAGTGCGCGTTATCGTCGAGGATGCCTTCCAGCATACACTCGACCACATGCGCGAACATCAGGACA
>CAYSVE010000135.1:0-10979 GCA_964434365.1 uncultured Anaerolineaceae bacterium
TTTCACCTCGGCGGGGGTGCCGCTAGCCGTAATGAGCTGTACGACATCGTCGGGCACGAGGTGCATCGCTTCCTCGATTTGCTCTTCGGTGGCGGGCCACGTCAGCACGTTGTTGATCTCGTCGAGCAGTTCCTGGCTTACACCGCTGGCCTTCATGATATGCGGTTGCTGGCCGAGGTACTGTGTTACCAGCTTGCGCGCACCATTGAGGGCCTTCGCGCGGTCTTCATCGACCGAGCAGACGACTAACTGCGGGCGGTCGACGTCATCAACGGAGCGCCCGGCCTTTTTAGCGCCAGCTTCCAGGCGTTCCATCGCGCCTGTATTGTAAGAAGGCGATACCAGATAGTTCAACACCACGCCATCGGCGATTTCACCAGTTAGTTCGAGCATCTTCGGCCCTGTCGCGCCGATGTAGAGCGGTACATTGCGTGGCTCCTTGCGCCCGTGCACCACGTCGAGTTCCACATCGTTCAGATGAACGAATTCACCATCGTAGCTGACGCGCTCGCGGGCAAGCAGTTTGCGCACCACTTCGATATTTTCGCGGATGGCCGTCAGCGGTTTGCGCCGCTCGATGCCGACATTTTTCGCGAGGGGGTCCCACCAGGCACCCACCCCGTACAGAATACGATCGGGTGCGAGGTCATCGAGCGTGAGGAAGGTTGCAGCGATGACGGCAGTGTTCCGCGTCCAGTTGTTGATGACACCCGAGCCGATTTTAATTTTCGATGTGGTTGCGGCGAAGGCGGCCATGGGCACAATCGCATCGCGCACGAGGCGGCTTTCGGCCTGCCAAACAGCCTCGAAGCCTTTTTCTTCGGCGTATTGCACGTAGCCGATGGCCTCACGGATGTCGTGAGCGTCTTGCAAGTAAAGGGCGACACGATCTGACATAGGGTTACTCCTGTTCTGCATTATCGGTAGGCACCAACGGGGGCATATCGTAAGTTCCCTGCTGGGTTAAAGCCTCATAGCGTTTGATGTCCAGCGCGGTATCGATGTCTAGCATCGTCCGTTCTGATCGATACAGATGCACGGTAGCCCCGGCCTGTTCTGCGAGGGCGCGGTGCTTTGCGAGGCTATCCGGGCCGTAGTGATAGGGGAACATCCCCGGTGGGCGAGTGAATAGCACATTGGTTCCGTCGCTGTCATGGTCGGTTGCGAGGACGACCGACCGATCCTCGGTGCCAAGTTTGATCACCTCGGTGATGTCCGTAGCCGCGAGAAGTGGCAAGTCTGCCGGGAGGATGAGCACTGCACCGGCCCCCCACGACTTGATGACCTCGGTGGCACGAATCAGCGCATTGTTGAGTTCCGGCGCGCCACTCTCGGCGACTGTGTTCGCCCCTAGCTCGCGTGCAAGCGAAAGGACGTAGCTATCTCGGCTGATGACCAGACATCCTGATACCTGCGGCACACTTCGGGCGACCGTCACCACTCGGCGGAACATCTCCTCCGCAAGTGTCGCGCGTTGGGCCGGTGATAGCACGCTCGCAAGGCGGCTTTTCGCCCGATTGAACGGCTTCACCGGGATAATCGTCCAGACGGTCACGCGCGGTGCTCCTGGGCTATCCAGTCGAGGATGTTCTCCGCGAGGGCGATTTTGTCGCGGTCGGTGCGCATGAGCGTGTTCATTGCTGTCGCGTGGAGGCCTTGGACATCGAACCCTTTTTCGGTTTCGTCATACACAAATGCGTTGACCACATCACCATAATACCGTGCGATTGTCTCTGCATTCACCGGGGTGTATCCGAGTTCACGCATCAGCTTGGCAGTAGGGCCTTTGACCGCATCGCCGCCGACGAGTGGGCTTACTGCCACGCGCGGTACCTCGCGCGTAGCGATCGCCTCGCGCAAGCCAGGAATCGCCAATATGGGGGATATGCTCAACCACGGGTTCGATGGACCGACGATAATCATATCGGCGGCCTGAATTGCGGTGCGGACGGCCGTCGTTGTTGTGGCGGCTTCGGCGCCGGTGTAGCGCAGACCGCGCATCGTGGGTTGCCAGCGATGCCGCACAAAATATTCCTGAAAGTCCATTTCGCCGTGTTCGACCGTGTCCACATGTGTTGCAACGATGTCGTCGGACATAGGCAGAATACGATGGCCGATACCCAGGCCCTGCGAGAGCTTTGCCGTAACTTCGGTCAGAGGCAGACCGTTGCGCAGCCAGTCCGTCCGCAGGATATGTGTGCCAAGGTCAATATCGCCCAGGCGGAACCATGTTTCCTCGCCGTACCGTTGCATCGCATTGAGGGCCTGCGTCGTGTCGTTCGCGACGCCCCAGCCATTAATTTTATCGACGCGACCACCGAGTGTATACATGATCGTATCGAGGTCTGGGCAGATGCGAAGGCCGTACAGCCAGAAGTCATCCGCCGTGTTTACGACAATCGTCAAACGCTCGGATGCGAGCACCTGTTGCAGGCCGTAGGCGAGTTTGGCCCCACCCACGCCGCCGACGAGGACGACTACATTTTTGTTTAGCGCCATAACACCCTCGTTTCCAACGGTTGACGAGTCTTCGCACGGGTTTGTGCCGGGTAGCCCAGTGTAAGCAAGCTCTGTGGCTGCCAATCGTCCGGCAAATCGAGCGTTTCTTGAACGACGCCGGGTACGAACAGCGGTGCACACATCCAACAGGCCCCTAGGCCGTGCGCGTGGGCCGCCAATAAAAAATTTTGCCCGGCCATCGCGGTACTTTGCACCGCCAGTAAAAATTCTTTCTGGCTACGACGCTCGTCTGGATAGGCGTCCATCTCGGTCATCGTCAAGCACAGCAGCACGAGCACCGGTGCCAGGGTAATCCGCTCGAAAGACCGGTTTACATCCTTTGCGATCACGTGCTCCGGCACGCCATCGGCACGCAGGTCTGCCATCAGCCGAATGCCCATCGCGCGCGCGAGGCGCAGCTTCGTCGTTTCATCTGTGATGACGACAAAACGCCATGGTTGGCGGTTATGAGCCGATGGTGCCCAAATCGCGGCGGTGAGCAGTGCCTCCACAACGTCGAGCGGAACCGGGCGTTGTTCGTAACGCCGCAGGGCACGTCGCCCCAGCACGATATCCATAAACGTCTTTTCCATAGGTCTGGGATTTTAATCTGCCGTGGACGACAATTCAAACACCTACCGATACAAATCATGCTCCGCTGGCCGGTTAAGGTCGGCAGCGGTGCCGGGTGTCGCGCTGTGTTCGAGGCCACGCACCAATACGAGTGGGCGACCTTCATCGCCCTCCCCGGTGAGTAAGGTTGCTGCCGAAGCGATCATATCGGCGTAACCCTGTATGCTGATGCGTAATTCGCGCCCGTACAGGTCGTGTTGGCCGCGCAAATCGCGCACGGCGGGCAGTCCTGCTACGCCGATCGCCACGCCGACATTACCCATCCTAAATGGGCGTCCGTGGCTATCCGACAGAACCACGCCGACGTCGACGCCTGCGGCTTGTTGCAACCCGTCGCGGAGTGCTGCGGCACTGCTGTCGGGGTTGGTTGGCAGCAGCAGGGCACCTTCATCGCCGCCCTCGATGTTCGATTGATCGATGCCTGCGTTTGCACTCACGAAGCCCAACCGATGTTCGACGACCAGCACCCCTCGCGCATAACGGCTAACGCCAGTGCTTTCGCGGAGAACAAGCTCCACCATACGTGGGTCTTTGTCTGTTAGTTTGGCGTAATGGTGGGCTTCATCGCTCGGCTCGATGTCTTCCAGGCGCACAAAGCGTCCCTCTGCCTTGGACACAATTTTCGACGAGATGACCAGCACATCGCCAGGGGCGAGGGACACCTCCGCACGGGCTAGCGCCTCGATTATGATGTGGCTCAGGTCATCACCGGGTTGGATGCGCGGCACGCCCGGCGGTGCCGCAAGCGTGAGTGAACTCAACTGACGACGCCGGTAATCCGTATCCCTGCGCCCTTCACGCTGTACTTCTTGTTGATGTACAGCAACACGGGCGTCAGCGCTTCAACTGCAACGGCGTTTGCCAGTGGTCCCGCGTCGAGGCCGCGCATACCTGCTGCCTGCACCAACGCGATGGTGTCCTCTTTGGCTTTCTCGTCATCTCCGCACACGAGCACATCACAGTCGACCGTGTTGCGTACGTCCTTAAGCTTGACCGCGCTCACGTTCTGGAAAGCCGCCACGACTTTGACGGCGTCGCCGACGATCGCCTGGGTTTCGAGGGCCGCCGCATTGCCCTCCGGCACATGGACGGTGCGAACATCCGGCGGTTGCAGTGGTACGGTCAGGTCGATAAGGGTTTTGCCCTGGACCTGCTCGCGGACGCTTTCCAACGTTGGTTTGTGGGCGCTGTAGGGCACACTCAGCACAACGAGATCGGCCTCGGCAGCGGCAGCGGTGTTTTCCATGCCTTCGAGGTAGGCTTCACCGAGTTCTTCGTTCATCTCAGTGGCGGCATTGGCCGCACGCTCGGCGTCCCGGCTGCCGATAATCACACGGTAGCCATTTTGTGCCCAACGGCGCGCGAGGCCGCTTCCCTCTTTGCCGGTGCCACCGAGCACGGCCACGGTGAGCATCAACTGCTGATCTTCGGTCATGGTTTACATCCTTGGTTAACTATTGCGTGACGTTGGCCGCATAGCGTGCCCACACGTCGGGGGCGGCAGCCATTGCCTCGGCGGCGATGGCCGCCTCATCGAGTGTCTTGAGTTGCCTATCGTGCATCAACACGCGTCCGTTGACAATCGTCGTTGTCACCATCGATGCCTCAAACCCGAACAAGACGTGCCAGGGCATGTTGCTGCCGGTCATTTCGGTGAAGGGGTGGTAGTCCACGAAGATGATGTCGGCAGTAGCCCCTTCCACGATTTCGCCCAGGCGAACATCCCCAAGGTAGGTTTCGGCCAGCCGGGCGTTGTTTGTCATCGCGATTTGCGCGATGTCTGCGCCGTTGGCCTCGCGCGGGTCGCGATTTGCGACCTTGTGCAGCAGATACGCAGCTTTCCACTCCGCCCACATGTTATTGCTGAAGCCGTCGTTGCCCAGCGCGAGTTTCACCCCGCTTTCCTGCATCGCAGAGAGGTCCATCGCGCCCACGCCGTTATTCATATTCGAACGCGGTTGATGGCTTACCCATGCTCCACGTTCGACCAACAAGGCGCGCTCACTTTCATCGATGTGGATGCCGTGCGCGGCGATGGTGTTCGGTGTGAGGATGCCGAAGTCATCCAGCCGATGAACGGTGCGTTTGCCGCACCGCTGGAGGCTGTCCTCGGGGTCGGCCTCGTGCTCGGCGATATGGACGTGAAAACCGACGCCATCGGGCAGGGCATCGGCACAGGCACGCAGGGTATCGTTATTGAGGGTAAGGCTAGCATGCAGCCCAAACGCCCCGGCGACGGTCTCACGCTCCTTCGCAGCCTCGATAAAGCGCAGGTTTTCTGCGATGCCTGCCTGCGACTTTTCTGGGCCGTCGCGGTCGGTAACTTCGTAGCAGAGCACCCCACGCAACCCTGCCATTTCGATCGCATCTGCGATGATGTCGAGGCTGCCATCGATGACATTGGGGCTGGCGTGGTGGTCGATGAGGGTTGTCGTCCCGTGCTTGATGGCATCTACCAGGCAAACCAGCGCACTCAGGCGCACTGTGTCTGCGTCCAATGCTTTGTCTAGCGGCCACCATAGCTTTTCGAGGATTTGCGGGAAGTTCGCCGGGGCCGGGCCAGGTATCGCCATGCCACGCGCATATGCCCCGTAGAAGTGGGTGTGCGCGCAGATGTTCCCCGGTGTCACGAGTTGCCTACGCGCGTCGAGCACATCGACGTCTGGGTGGGCAGCCTGCAAATCGGCGTTAGGGCCGAGCGCAGCAATTTTACCATTTTCGATAAGTATCGCATGGTCCGTAAGGACCTGGCATGGGTCGCCCCAGGTGACAACCGTTGCATTCGTAATTAACACTGCTATATGCCCTCCTGGGGTAAGTTGATAAGATGTGGCCCGTCGTGGCTCGCGATGGCCGCCTGTATCTCCGCCAAAATTGCATCATCGGGGCGGCTGGCATCCAAAAAAATGTTACCGTGTCCGCTTTCGGTCGACGCAACGACCTCGCCACGTTGGCACAAGATGCGGACATGCGGTGCGTGCCCGGTTTGTTTGCGCTCGGCCTCCCAGAACCGTTCCACGGGCAGGTTCCGCTTGCGCAACGAATGATAAATACGGTCCACGAAATAGTCGCCTGTACTGTACAGGTCGCGGATGGTGCGCGCGCTCACAAAACGGTCCCAAGTCGTAAATATGAAGCTGATCTTGTAGTTTTCCTCGTTGCGAATCGGCGGCTCTTTCGTCTGCAATTCGCCGATCGACAATCGATAGTATACCCGGTCTGCGCGTGCGTGGTCAGGTTGTTTTGGGATAAGGTCACGACGGCGCAGGAGTTCGAGGCCGCCGGTGTAGCGCGCGTAGTAGGCAATGCTGCCGCTGAGGTCTTTGAAAACGGCCCCACTGAGGAAAAACGCAACATACTCTGTGTAAATGCCGCGTTTCATCTTCTCCTGAGGAATACGGTACCAGTGCTCGTCACGCGCCAAGGCGAGGTCGCGCTTGGTGTTGATGACGCCGACGAGCACACGGTCTTCCGGGAAGGTCATTCAGTTATGCGGGGGTTTCGGCAGTAGCTTCTGCGCGCGCCTTCACGAGTCGCGCATCGATTTCGCTGACAAGGCGTTGGTGGTGTTCCCACCAGCTTGGGTCACGTTGAGCGTCCAATTCCTCGACCGATTTACCCTGTTGCTCCACCCAGGTATAGTACTTCAGGTTGTGCCAGCGCTGGCTGTTGATCGGATCGGCGCGTTGCACCCAATCGGTGCCGACACTGTGGAATACCCCCTCGATGCGCCCTACCGCAGCGGCTTCATCGAGTTCACCGTACTGAGATTGCAAGGCGGTAACGATGCTGTGGTAGCGGTCGAGGCCGTCGGTGGCTGCCGTCACGACGACATCGTCTGCGCCGAGGTTGTAGGTCTTTGCTGTTTTGATGCTGCCGAGGATGTGGCAGATACCGCTCACACCGAACATATCCGCCATCTGGTCGACGGTTTGCGGGTCGGCCCCGTAGCGCTTGACGAGCACGTTGCGTCCGTCGTCTTCCGCAAGCAGTTGCAGCCCACGCAGACACTCATGATCGTCGATGCACATCATCGCATCCATGTTCAGCGTATTATGAATCCACGTAACGTGCTTGTCGCCAATGCCCTGGATTTCGTGCGCACCGTAGCCGTTGTTGTATAGCGTTGGGCACTGAATCGGCTCTAGGCCGACGATTTTGAGGCCGGGATACACTTGCTTGAGGCAGTCGCCCGCGGCCATCGTGCCCGCGCTCCCCATGGCCCACACGAAGGCGTCTGCGCGGCCCTGGCCGATGCCCTGTGTTCTTAGTTCATCCATCAATTCGACGATGGTGTTGCCCGTCACATGGTAGTGGAAGCGATAATTGCCCATCTCGTCGAACTGGTTCATGATGCGCGTGTTTTCGTCCTGGCGAAGACGGTGCGTCTCGTCGTAGATTTCCTTGACGTTACTCTCGCTGCCCACCGTCTTGATGATCTCTGCGCCGTAGCTCTCGATGCGCTCGAAGCGTTCGCGGCTCATTTCCTCTGGCAACACAACGACGCTTTTGCAGCCCATGCGCCCACCGACCCACGCACCCCCGATACCGTAGTTCCCCGTGGAGGGCCACACGAGGCGATGCACAGCTGGGTCTACCTCGCCGAACATTTCTTTCTCCAGCAGCACGCTGTACGCCGGGCCGACCTTGTGGCTACCGCTGGGGAAGTTTTTGCCGTACAGCACCACGATATTCGCATCGACGCCTGTGAGTTCCTTGGGGAGTACAAGGTACTGGATGCGATTTTCGGTGTCTCGCCATGTGATGTTAAACAAGTTAATGGGGTGCAGCGGGTCGTCGTGGCGGGCCTTCGCCGCTTGCTCGCGGGTGGCCGCCTCGATGGTGTGAGGATGTAACATCTCCTCGAAGGTAGGTCCGGTAATCACCGATCAACTCCTAATCGTCTTGGTCAATTGATAGCATTTGTTCCAGGATGCGCATTTCGTTGCGCGCTTCGGAGCGTTGTCGTGCAAGGTCTCGATATTGTTGCATCGCGTTTTCCGACATGTTCTCGGATGCGCCGTCGTGCTCCATAATAAGCTGGTCGATGGCTCGGTCGAGTTCCTCGTAGCGCAACACGAGGTCCTGGTATATTTTGATCCGCTGCTGGGTGTCCATAGTCACTGTTACTCCCCGATGACTTCCTCAGAGACGGTCGGTTCGGCAAGCTCCTGGTCGAAGCCAGTTGCCTCGGCAACAACGAACAAGGGACGTCCTCGCACCTCGTCGTAAATGCGTGCGACATACTGGCCCATCACAAACAGGAAAAACAACTGGAACGAACTCAACAGCAACAGCAGAACGATGGTTGTCGCCTGCCCGCCCAAGAAGCTCGGCCCCTGCGTGATGCGCAACACCGAGATAACAGGAATGGTGAGAATCGCAACTATTCCCAGGATCAAGCTAACATAAATCATAACCTGCAAGGGAAAATAGGAAAAGCCAGTGATGGCGTCGATGGCGAATCGGACCATTTTTCTCAGCGGATATTTCGTTTCGCCGGCATGGCGTGCCTCGCGGATGTACTCGATGCCGGTTTGCTTGAAGCCCACCCAACTTGTCATACCACGTATGAACCGATTGTGCTCTGGCATTTGGTTAAGCACCTGCACAACCTTCCGGTCCATAAGCCGGAAGTCGCCGGTGTCCATGGGTATGGCGACATCGGTAATGCGATAGATGAGGCGGTAGAAGATGCGGGCGGTCAACAGCTTGAACCACGTTTCGCCCTGGCGTTGCTTGCGGATGGCGTACACCACCTGATACCCTTCGTGCCACTTTTCGATCATCGCTGCGATAAGTTCGGGTGGGTCCTGCAAGTCGGCATCGATAAGCACGACCGCATCCCCGGTGGCGTATTTCATCCCCGCTGAAACGGCAATTTGGTGACCGAAGTTGCGCGCAAATTGTACGATGCGCACTTTGGGGTCGCTGTCGGCGAGGGCCAACAGCAAATCGTAGGACGCGTCGGTGCTGCCGTCGTTCACACAAACGAGTTCCCACGGCTCACCGAGGGGGTCCATTACTTCGCAAATGCGGTCGTACAGGATGGAGATGTTGCCTTCTTCGTTGTAGATTGGGGCAATGATCGAATAGCGGGGGCGCACGCCGTTAACTCCACTTGCTTAAGGTCGAACAGGTTGCTTCAGGGCTTCGCGCACCGCATCGAGCGTGGGTTGTACACGCAACCCCCCAGCGACAGCCTGCTGGGCGCGTCGCACATCCTTGAGTCCGTTGCCGGTGCCGAGGTACACAACCCGCTCATCTGGGTGAACGTAGCCTAATTCTACTGCACGTTTCAACCCGGCGTAAACTGCTGCACACGACGGCTCCATGAAGACGCCGCTCAACCGGGCTACTTTCGGAATAGCCGCGACGATGGCGTCGTCATCCACAGCGACGTACGCACCGTCGGTATCACGGACTGCGCGCAGTGCCTTCACCCGGTCGCGCGGCAGGCCCGCCGAGATGCTATCAGCGATCGTATTCACTTCAACAGGTTGCATATCGACGGCTGCGGTGTCGTTTTCCCAGGCCTGTACCAGCGGCGAACTTCCTACTGCTTGTACACCGATGAGGCGTGGAATCCGCTCGATCCAGCCGAGTTTGTGTAAATCGACGAAGGCTTTGTGCACCCCGCCGATGATGCTGCCATCGCCTACACTCACCGCGACGACGTTGGGCACATCCCAGCCAAGTTGCTCTGCGATTTCGTAGGCGGCAGTCTTTTTCCCCTCGGTGGTGTACGGGTTGATGCCCGTATTGCGGCAGTACCACCCTTCCTCAACGCACATCTCGTAGCACAGGTCGAACGCTGTATCATACGTGTCCTCGACAAGAAGCACGGTCGCACCGTAGATGAGCAACTGTGCAATTTTTGCCTCTGGGGCAGTTGCCGGTACGAAAATCACCGTGTTTAAGCCAACCGACGCACCGATACCGGCCAGGGCTGCTGCCGCATTACCTGTACTGGCTGTGCTCACCGTTTCGATACCCGCCTCCATCGCCCGCGCAACGACCATAGCGCTGGCACGGTCTTTGAGCGAGGCAGTGGGGTTTGCGCCGTCATCCTTAACCCACACCTGACGTACGCCGATGTCGTCGGCCAGGCGTGGTGCGTTGTACATCGGTGTCCAACCGACAGCAAGCGGTGGCGGGGTGCTCTCTGGCCGAATAGGCACCAGGTCGCGATATCGCCACATGGATGCGGTACGATTTGCTGCGAGGGCGTCTCGGTCGAGTTTGGAACGCAATGCGTCGTAGTCGTACAGCACATCGAGGGTGCCGACCTGGCCCACCGCCGGGTTGAAGTAGTCGACCTCACCGGGTGCGAACTCGGTACCCGTGACGGTGCAGCGTAGGTTTTTAATTTCTGTCATAGCTATGCCTATCTAACTGGGAACAATGCGTGTGCCGGTTTCACCTTTGAGGGCACGCGTGAGGTTGCTGGGGTTCGTAATGAGCGCCATCGGGCCACCGTTGCGCACAAACTTATACGCAGCGTCCATTTTAGGCCCCATGTTTCCTGGTGGAAAGTGCCCTTCGTCAATGTACTGCTTTGCTTCTTGCAAGGTGACCACATCGAGGTCGCGCTGTTGCGGTGTATTGAAGTGCAGCGACACTTTTTCGACGCCCGTCGAGATCATAAGCAGGTCGGCCCGGAGGGTTTCGGCGAGCAGGCTGCTGGCAAGGTCCTTATCGATGACGGCCTGTACACCCCGCAGGCTTCCCTTGAAATCACGTATCACCGGGATACCCCCACCCCCCCCAGCGATCACAAAGTAAATGCTCAAAATAAAAAACATGAATTCAGCCGTCACGTGAATAGCTTGCGGGTTTGGGGACGG
>CAYSVE010000136.1:0-10896 GCA_964434365.1 uncultured Anaerolineaceae bacterium
TTTTATATGGGCGGGGCCCGGGGGCATCGGGGTTAGGGGGGGGGGGGGGGGGGGTGGGGTGTTCGTCTCCAGCAGGTTTTGCATCAGGTCGCCGGTGATGACGGCGTGCCCCTCGTACACGGTGCGAATGATGCTCTCTAGCTCGTCGACGGAGGTGTTCTTCAGCACGTAGCCGAGGGCACCCGCGCGCAACATCGCATTGACGCTTTCGGCATCCTGAAAGCTACTTAGCGCCAGAATTTTGATGTTCGGGTGCTTCGCAAGAATCTGCCGCGTCGCCTCGATGCCGTCCATTTGTGGCATTACCACGTCCATCAGCACGACATCGGGCGCGTGTTCGTCGCACAGCGCGACCGCCTCGTGGCCGTTACTGCCCTGTGCCACAAGCTGAAAATCATCGACGAAGCTGAGCATCTCGCTAAGCGCTTGATGCACGATACGATGGTCATCGATCAAAATAATGCGGATCATAAGCTTTTTTTCCGTAGGGTAATTTGGGTGCCGTGGCCGGGCGTGCTGTCGATGTCGAGGGTCGCACCGATGGCCTCGGCGCGCTGGCGCATGCCACGAACGCCGAATTGCACGTCGCTCATGGTGCGGTCATCGAAGCCGACGCCGTTGTCGGCAATGTGCAGGCACAGTTCGTCGTCACTGCGCGCGAGGTACACGCTCACGTCGGCGGCGTCGGCGTGCTTATCGATGTTGTGTAGGGCTTCCTGCGCGATGCGATACACGGCAATCTGGTCATCGGGTGGGAGAATGATTTTACCGTCGGTGTGGAATTCCACGGGCGTGCCGGTGTGCCCACTGAAGGCGTTACACAACTGCCGAATAAGCACGCCGAGGTCGGTTTTGATGAGCGCGTCGGGGTGCAGTTCGATGAGAATGATGCGCATCTGCGCGACGGCACTGCGCACCAACCGGCTGATGTCAGCCGCATAGCGGGGCACGGCCTCGGGTTTTTGCCGAATCGCACGCGGGAGCAGGTCGGCATAGGTGCTGGCCGCGAACAAATTCTGGTTCACCGAATCGTGAAGTTCCTGTGCCATTCGCTGCCGCTCGCGGAGCACGGCGGCGCTGGCGGCCTGTTCGTACAGGCGCGCATTCTGGATTGCGATACCGGCCTGGCTGGCGAAGGTCGTCAACTGTTGGGCGTGCAGCGGCGTGAAGTACTCCACCTCGGTGATGAACACCCCGAAGAAGCCGATCACTTCCTCCTCGACGACGATGGGCGCGCCCAAAAACGACCCGGCCTCTTCGAGTTTGCGAGCGGTCATCCAATCTGGCGGATTATCGACCGTAGGCACGATGAGGCTCTCGCGGCGCTGGTAGAGGGTTTGCAGGTGCCCGGCGATGGGAAAGCGTCGCCCGTGCAAGTCGCCGGGGTCGGCGGGGCGGGCCGCCACCCCTACGACTTCGGCCTGCCCGCGCGCGTCGATGAGCATGAGGGTCACAAAATCGTACGCGACCACCTTCCGCACATTGCTGAGGATGCGCTCGAGCACCTGCTCGAGGCTGAGGCTGCTGTTGATCGCAAGGACGGTATCGAGCAGCGCCTCGGCGAAGATGTTGCGCTCGTTTTCTTTGGTTTCCATCTCGCGGAAGGGCGTCATGTCGCGGCCTACCACCTGGCGTGTGTCGTCCTGTTGCGGTTGCAACGTCCACAGTATCCACTTTTCGGTGCCATCATGGTACTTTAAGCGGCACATCATGCTTTGCGTACCGGGCGCGTCTAGGGCCGCCTGGGCCATCGGCACATCGCGAACCGCGAGGCATTCGGTTAAGGGGGTGCCTTGCAGGTGGGGTTGCCCGGTGGCTCGGTGGAAGGCCGCGTTCGCAAGCTGGATGGTGCCGCTGGCATCGAGCACGGCGAGCAGGTCTAACGAGAGGTCGAAGAATTGCGCCTTTTGCGCGTCGAAATCAGTCATCACAAAACCAGGTTTTCCGCTGTATCCTTTAGGGCATCAGTTACCAGTGTCAGCGGTTACGTCTCCTGCGACGCAACACCATCAAACACCAACGGCTGCACTCTAGAAATCAATTTGTTTACAAGTATAACGTCTTTTGAAAAACATCCGTTTTCTCGAAATAATATTGCTGCTGGATTTCCCGAAACCTGTAGACCCGGTTGCGGGGTGGGCTGCTTATTTCTAAACCGCGACCCTTAGCGAAGCCGAACGCGCCGCTGAACTCGCCTGGTTCGTCGAGGTGACCGAACCCTTCAGGGGCAAAACAGTGCGCGTCGTCGCAGAGGATATCGAAACCCACTATTGGGAGCGCGATGTGCTCGCCGTTGCCTTCGAGGAACTGACCGGCATTCGCATCGAGTACGATGTCATCGGCGAGGGGTCGGTCGTGGAGCGCCTCGTGGAGCAGCAGCGCACGGGGCATCGTCTGTACGACATTTACGTCAACGACGCCGACCTCGTCGGCACGCACCTGCGTACCGGGGCTGTCGTAAACCTGACGGCGTACATCGCTGGCGAGGGTGCGCCCTACACCAACCCGAACCTCGACCTCGACGATTTCCTCAATTTGGAGTTCGGGCAGGACTTCGACGGCAACCAACTGCAATTGCCCGATCAACAGTTTGTGAACCTATACTGGTTCCGCTACGATTGGTTCACCGACCCGGCGCTACAGGCCGAGTTCCGCGAGGCGTACGGCTACGACCTTGGCGTGCCCATCAACTGGGCGGCCTACGAGAACATCGCCGCCTTCTTCACCGGGCGCACCATCGGCGGGCAACCGGTGTACGGCCACCTCGACTACGGGCGCAAGTCGCCCTCGCTGGGCTGCCGCTCCACCTATGCGGGGCTGTCCTTTTCGGGGGGGGGGGAGGGCGGGCTGCCGAACGGTCTCCCGGGCGATGAGTGGGGCATCCGCGTGGAGGGCGGGGTGCCGGTGGGCGCATCGGTGAGCCGAGGTGGTGCAACGAACGGCCCCGCTGCGGTGTATGCGCTCGAAACGTACATCCGCTGGATGGACCTTTACGCCCCGCCGGAGGCGCACGACTGGCGCTGGGTCGATGCTGGGCCGATGGCTGCACGCGGCGACATCGCGCAACGCATTTTCCAGTACACGACGTGGCTCAGCGATGAGCGCTTTCATTTGCCGGGCAGCCCCGTCACCGATGAAAACGGCCTGCCGCTATGGCGCGTCGCACCGACGCCGCACGGGCGTTATTGGGACGAAGGCATGAAGGTCGGGTATCAGGATGCGGGCAGTTGGACCATCCCCACCAATGTGACCGGGCAGCGGCGCGCGATGGCCTGGGTGTGGGCGCAGTTCGCCGTGTCGAAAACCGTTTCCGTCGATAAGTTCATCGCGGGGGGCACACCCGTGCGGCGCTCGACCGTCTTCAGCGATTACCTGACGACGCACATCGCAGAATATGGCGGCCTCGTAGAGTTTTACCGCAGCAGCGAGGCGGTCAAGTGGACCGATACCGGCCTGAATGTGCCAGACTACCCGGCGCTGAGCAGCATCTGGTGGCCGAATATCGCGCAGGCCCTCGACGGTGAACTGACGGCGCAGCAGGCGATGGACACCATCGCCGCGCAGATGGACGCCGCCCTCGCCCAGATGCACATGGCAACGCTCTCGCCGGAGTTGTACCCGCCGACCGACCCACAGTGGTGGTTGGCCCAGCCAGGCGCGCCGAAGCCCCCGCGCCCGCCCGACGAGCCACAGACAATCCCTTACGACGAGTTGATTTTGCAGTGGGAGCGCGCCAGATGACCGGCATCGGAACGCGAGATTACATTGGAACGCATACGCCGCGCGTCGGGGTGAAGCGGCCCGGCTATGTGGGCATCGGCACGAAGATTCTGCTATTGGTGAGTGCGCTGTTCATCCTACTCGTGATGGGGCTGGCGGTGCTCATCGGCGTGACGAGCCAGAACAACCTCACGAACATCCGCCTTGCGGAGTTGGATCGTATGTCGCGGATATTGGCGAACACGGTTGCGGATATGGCCGCAAGCGCGGAGCGCATCGCGCGGAGTACGGAGCAAAACGAGCAAATCGCACGCGAGATTGCTCAGCTTGCGCTGCACGGCCCCTACTACGCCGACCCCGGCTCGATGCTGAATCCCTTCAGTATCGCCGATAGACCGCACCGCATGGAGGACGCGGAGCAGATTTTCGCGTTGCAGGCGGCTCTGAATTTGCTCTCGCAATTTCAGGTGATCCTCAGCACAAACGAGTTGGACAGCGTCGCGTTTTACCTCACCTCGCCGTACGCGATGGTACCCGCCGAGCCGACGCTCGCGCTGTGGCTCGATACGGACGACATCGTTGTGGGGCGGTTCGAGGCCAAGCGGCCCACGCCCGACGCGATGTACTATCGCGTGAGCAGCCGTGTCTTCGAGCCGCCGCGCACCAACTACTTCGACATCAGTTCGGTGTACTCGTTGCCTGCGACCGTATTCTATGCCGACCGCAATTTTCGCCTTGTCGACGACATCCCCGTTGCAGGGACGGTGAACTCACCATCGCCTGGGGCCGACCCCGTTACGACGATCGTCTATGACGGCGAGGTGCCGGTGTTGCGCACGGTTTATGCGTTGGATGTACCCCTGCCACACCCCGAAACCTGGGAGGAAAACCCGGCCACGGCGGGTGTGCTGGTCATCAACCAACGATTGGATGCCGAGACCATCGCGGACTTCCGCACACAGTTGGGCCTCGATGTGGGGTTTGCACGCGACGGCGAGGTGCTGGTTTCCAGTTTGCCGCCCGATGAACCGCTCGATAATTACTACGCGCGGCAGGATGTCATCAGCGAGAGCACGTTGCAGGCCGTGGTGTTCAGCCCGCGCGCCGAAATCGCGGCGTTGATTGGCCGCCTGCAACGTCAAATTGTGTGGATCGCAGCGGGCGGTATCGTGGTGGGTAGTGTGATCGTGTACCTCGCAGTGCAGGTGTTCGTCAGCCGCCCGCTGAGTGTGCTGACGGCAGGCGCGCGTGAGATCGAAAATGGCGTGTTCGTCAGCCGGGTGCCGGTCAACAGCCGCGACGAACTCGGGCAACTCGGTAGCGCCTTCAACACGATGGCCGCACGCGTGGAGGAACTGGTTATCTCGTTGGAGGACCGTGTACAGGCCCGCACCCGCGACCTGCGCGCGGCGGTCGATGTCTCGGGGCAAATTGTTACTGTGCTGGACCTGAGGCAGTTGCTCGCGCGGGTGGTGAGCCTCACCGCCGAGACGTATCAACTGTATGCGGTGGCGGTGCTATTGCCCGATGCCACCGGCGAACGCCTCGCGCTTTCGGCGAGCATCGATGCGGAGGGCGAGCCGTTGGGCACGACGCACGACTTCCACATTCCGCTGGATTCGCCGCGCAGTATCATCGCGAAGGCGGCGCGGACGCGCGAGGCCGTGCTCGTCGAGGATGTGAGCACCTACGACCGGTTACTCGATGACTTGCCGGAAACACAATCGGAGCTGGCGATACCGATGCTGTTGGGCAATCGGCTGCTCGGCGTGTTCGATTTTCAGAGCCGCACGCGCGACAGCTTCGATGCCGAGGAGGTGGCTGCACTGAAGATCATCGCGCAGCAGACGGCCATCGCCGTGCGGAACGCGCAGCTTTTCGCCGAGTTGCGGCAGGCCCGCGAGCAGGCCGAGGGCGCGAACCAGGCGAAGTCGGCGTTTTTGGCGAGTGTCTCGCACGAGTTGCGCACCCCGCTCAATTCCATCATCAACTTTACCGAGTTCGTCAAGCACGGCATGATGGGACCGGTCAACGAACAACAGGTGGAAACGCTCGATGAGGTCATCACTGCGAGCGACCATTTGCTGAGTTTGATTAATGATGTGCTAGACATGTCGAAAATCGAGTCGGGTTCGCTTACACTCTATATAGAAGATAACATCGACATCGCGGACCTGCTGCAAACAGCCGTTGCGACCGCGCAAAGCCTGACGGCGGACAAACCCATCGCTATCACCACCGATATCGCCGACGACCTGCCGTTCATCCGTGCAGACGGCCAGCGCATTTTGCAAATTCTGCTCAACATCGTGTCGAACGCGTGCAAGTTCACCCGGCAAGGCGAAATTAGCATCGCAGCCCAACGACAGGGCGACACGATCCTGATTTCTATTGCCGACAGCGGGCCGGGCATTCGGCCAGAAGACGAGGCGCTGGTATTCGAGAGCTTTAAGCAGACGGAGACCGGCCTACGCGAAGGGCAGGGCACCGGGCTAGGGATGCCCATCAGCCGGGTATTGGCCGAGGCGCACCATGGGCGGCTGTGGTTCGAGAGCCGCACAGGCGAGGGTGCAACGTTCTTCGTGCGGTTGCCGGTGCGCAGCACGCATTTGCAACTCACTTAGCTTGTTAGTCTTTGGTTCGCCGTACTTCGTCTGCCGGTATTGGAGACAGCGGCAGCAAGTGACCCAAACCAAAGACTAAAAACTGGCGACTAAAACGCGTAGCGCATTACTAAATTTATAGAGGGTGCCCCGTGATTGAAAAGCCGATCACACTCGTGTATATCGAAGATGACCCCGGTAGCCGCAAGGTGATGACCATGCTCGTCACCCAGCTTACCGACCCGGTTCAACTCGTCATCCTTGAGGACAGCGAGGATTTCATCATGCGGGTGGAGGCGATAGACCCTGCGCCGGATGTCTTCCTCATCGACATTCATGTGCATCCGCTCGATGGCTTCGGGATGTTGGAACTGCTACGCGCGCACCCGCTCTACCACGAGAAGATGATCGTCGCGCTGACGGCCAGTGTGATGAACGCCGAGATTCATCGGCTGAAGGAAGCCGGGTTCGATGGTGTGCTCGCTAAGCCGTTACACTTCCAAAGCTTCCCCGGCACCCTGGAGCGCATCCTCACCGGCGAGCGCATCTGGAAGGTGCTGCGCTAGGCAATCTGCCCAGCGTATCATGCGCTTTGCCCTGTACTTTTGTACAGGGGCACCCCCGCAAAGCCCCTACAAACCGCCAGCTTTTGTGATAATCGGCTAATTGTTACATTGGTTACGGATAAACAAATATTACACTTTTTGCCATTTTTCAGGGTAGGCATGCACCTTCAGGGCAAGCGCATTTTCCTCGTCGAAGACAACATCGGCAACCAAACCATCACCAAAACCCTGCTGGAATCGCACGGGGCGGTGATCGCCGTGCATCGCTCTGGGCACAATGTCATCCCACATCTGCAAAACTTCCAGCCTGTCGATTTGATTATTTTGGACCTCATGCTGCCAAATGGCGTTACCGGCTACGACATTTTTTCATCTATCCGCAATCAGCACACTTTCGATGCGGTGCCCATCGTAGCGATGTCTGTCATCGACCGCTCGGAGGCGGTGCCGCTGGCCAAACGGCGTGGCTTCTCTGGCTTCATCAGTAAACCGATCAACTTTCGGCGCTTTCCAGAGCAAATCGCGCAGGTCATCGAGGGCGCGCCGATCTGGTAAGCGTAATCATCTAGTTAGAAAGAACGCGTGAATGGGAATTGAGCTAAAAAACATCTTTAAACGCTCGGAGGGTTACGAAACCCTACGAGACCTGAATATGACAATCGAGGACGGGACGTTCCTGGCGATTGTCGCGCCGACGGGCACCGGCAAAACCACGCTGCTACGCGTGATGGCCGGCATCGATAAGCCCGACGACGGACAGGTGATTGTCGATGGCGAAGACGTGACCGCGATGCATGTGCGCGACCGCAATGTGGCGATGGTCTACCAGCAGTTCATCAACTACCCCTCGCTGAAGGTCTTCGAGAATATTGCGTCTCCGTTGCGGGTGAGCCGTGGCAAAAAGTACGCCAACGCGGAGATCAAAACGCGCGTGGAGGAAGTCGCGGAGATACTGCAAATTTCGCCACTGCTCGATCGTCTCCCGCAGGAACTCAGCGGTGGGCAGCAGCAGCGCGTAGCGATTGCCCGTGCCATCGTCAAGGACGCGCGGCTGATTATGCTCGACGAGCCGCTTGGCAACCTGGACTATAAGCTGCGCGAGGACTTGCGCCTGGAACTGAAGGCGATTGCCCAGCAGCGCGACGCGATTTTCGTGTATGCGACGCCGGAGCCGATCGACGCGCTGACGATGACGACCCACACCGCCATTTTGCACGATGGCACAATCATCCAGTACGGGCCGACCAACGAAGTCTACCGTCGCCCGAGCCACCGCAAATCGGGCGAGTACTTCAGCGAGCCGCCGATGAACTTCTTCCCGTGCACGGTGCAGGGCGGCGACGCGGTGATTTCCGGTGACATCAAGCTGCCGCTGAGCGCGATGGACCTCGACCTGGCGGCGGGCGAGTACCTGCTGGGCATTCGTGCGCATCACCTCAGCACACAAAATGGTGACGACAGCCTGATTCCCTTGGACGCGCGTGTCGAACTCTCCGAAATCGTCGGTAGCGATACCACGCTACACATGCAGCACGGCGACATCGAATTTATTGCGCTCACGCAGGACTTCCGCAGCTTCGACCTCGATGAGCAGGTGAAGGTGTACATCAACCCGCGGCGCGTGCACGTTTTCGACAAAGACACAGGCGACATCATCAGCGTCGCCGCAGAGGCAAGGCAATAACGACTATGGCAAAAATCGAACTGATCGACGTAGCGCATAGCTACGCCCCCGGCCAATGGGCCGTAAAGGACATCAACCTGACGTGGGAGGACGGCGTCGCGAGTGCGTTGCTGGGGCCAAGTGGTTGCGGCAAAACGACCCTGCTGAAGATCATCTCCGGGCTTATCCAACCGACGCAGGGCCGCGTGCTCATCGACGGCAAGGAAGTAAACGGCCTGGACCCACGCGAGCGCAACGTCGCGCAGGTCTTCCAGTTTCCGGTCGTGTACGAGACGTTGAGTGTGTACGACAACCTCGCCTTCCCGCTGCGTAACCGTGGCGTTGAGCGCAAAAAGATCGCCACCCGGGTGCACGAAGTCGCTGATATGCTCGGCCTCAGAGAGGTGCTGAAGAAAAACGCCAATCGCCTGGGGGCTGCCGAGAAGCAGCGCATCAGCCTGGGGCGCGGCATCGACCGCGACGACACGACCGCCGTGTTGTTCGATGAGCCGCTGACGGTCATCGACCCGCACATGAAGTGGCACCTGCGCCGCCAACTGAAGGAAGTTCAGCACCGCCTGAAGATGACCATGATCTATGTAACGCACGACCAGCACGAAGCGCTCACCTTCGCCGACCAGGTGACGGTGATGAATGTGGGCGTGGCGCTGCAAACTGGCTCTCCGCACGACCTACACGACAGGCCGCGCGCGCCGTTCGTGGGGTACTTCATCGGCAGCCCTGGTATGAATGTCTTCCCGGCGACGCTAGCGGGCAGCACGGTGAAGGCTGGCCCGGTGGCGATTGACCTGCCGAACACAAGCGTCGTGAGTGGTGCCGACCTGAAGATCGGAATCCGCCCAGAGTACGTACAGGTTGCCGACAACGGCGGCGACTTCGATGGCACGGTGGAACGCGTTCACCTCACGTCCAACAGCCGCATCCTCGATGTCGCCGCAGGCGGGTTAGCCTTCAAGGCGCGTGTCGGCGAGGGGGCGATGTACCAGGCAGGCGATGCCGTTAGCGTGACCTTCCCGCCAGAAAACACCATGCTCTACGTCGATGATGTGGCGATGGAACACACGGAGGTGCCAGCATGAAAGTAAAGACCAACCGCGCGTGGCTGTTTTTGCTGCCCGCACTCATTACGATGGCGATTAACGCATTTATTCCGTTTATGACCGTCATCAACTATTCGTTTCAAGATATTTTGCCGGGCCTGCCGCCGCTGTGGATCGGCCTGGAGAACTATTTCACCGTATTGGGCGATGACCTGTTCCGCGAGTCGTTCGTGCGGCAGTTGATCTTCTCGTTCCTCATCCTCGCTATCGAGGTGCCGCTGGGTATTTTGATCGCGCTGGGTATGCCGAAAAAGGGCTGGCTGGGGACCCTCGCGCTGGTAGGCGTGGGCCTGCCGTTGCTCATCCCATACAACGTGGTGGGCATCATCTGGCGTGTGTTCACCCGTAGCGACCTGGGCCTGTTCCCGCTGTTGTTCCAGCCGTTCGGCTACCAATACGACGTGGCGCTGAACGCAGTCGACGCGTACTGGACGGTGGTACTCATGGATGTATGGCACTGGACGCCGCTCATCGTGTTGCTGTGCTACAGCGGCCTCAATGCGATACCCGATGCCTACTACCAGGCCGCGAAGATCGACGGTGCGAGCAAGTGGAACACCTTCCGATTTGTGATTTTGCCACGGCTGCGCAGTGTGCTCACCATCGGCATATTGCTGCGCTTTATGGATTCGTTCCGTGTGTACACCGAGGTGTTCCTGCTCACGGGCGGTGGCCCCGGCAACACCACGACCTTCCTCAGCGACGTGCTGGTGCGTAAGGCCGTGGGCGGCTTCGAGTTCGGCTATGCAGCGGCGATGTCGCTCATCTACTTCTACGTGATTTTGATCGTCAGCTACATCTTCTTCCTCGTGCTCACGAACGTCGGCACGGGCGAGCAGCAGAGCGCCAGCTAGGCACACCGGAAAGGAGCAAAACCGATGGCAAGTGTAACGGCCAGCGATAAAGTTAAAATAAGCGATACGACCCAGGCCAGCACGCGCGACGAGCGTCCACCGCGCAATTGGTTCCGCATCGTGGGGATGACGGTTTACTTCGTGTTTTTGAGCATGCCCATCCTGTGGATGTTGAGCATGTCCTTTAAGACGAACGACGAAATTTTGAGCACGCGCTCGTTCATCCCGCGTACCTTCACGCTCGATAACTACATCACGATTTTCAGTGAGGCCGCGTGGCGCGGTGCCTTCGGTACGACGTTGCTGTACGTTGCCGTGAATACAGCGATCACGCTGCTGGTGGCGCTGCCTGCGGCGTATGCCTTCAGC